>NZ_JBKBCT010000120.1:0-5952 GCF_050871525.1 Kineococcus auxinigenes
CCCCCCCCGCGCGCCCCCCGCCGCGCCCCCCCGCCCCCCCGCCCCGCCGCCCCCCCCCCCCCCCCCCCCCCCCCCCCCCCCCCCCGCGGGGAGGGGCGGGGCGGGGGGTGGGTCAGCGGCGCTTGCGGCGCACGGCGAGCCAGACCGTCAGCGCGGTCACGGCCACCACCACGCCCACCAGCGCGCCGCCCTGCACCTTCGGGCTGCCCGGGGCGCTGTCGCTGGCACCGTGCACCTGCGTGACGGCGCGGTCCTTCACGTCCGCGACCCGGTGCTGCGCCTGCGCCTTGAGGTCGTCGACCTTCGCCTGCGCCTGGGCCTTCACGTCCGCCTTGGCGGCCAGCGCGTCGGCGGTCTCCGCGAGCCGCTCGCGGGTCTGCGCGATGTCGCGCTCGAGCTCGGCGCGATCGGTGGGCGGGGTCGGCTGGGTGCTGCTCATCGCTTGAAACCCTCCTTGACGGCCTCGACGTCCTTCTTGACGCCGTCCACCGCCGCCTGCGGCACCGGCGGGGTCGCCTGCTGGACCTCCTTCTTGCCCACCACTGCGGCCACGGCGGCCAGCGCCAGCAGGACCACCGCCACGATCAGCGCAGACAGCCACACGTCCAGGACCAGGGACAGCGCCGCGATCGCGGTGGTCACCAGGGCGGCGATCCCGAAGAACGCCAGCAGTCCGGCGACGGAGAACGCCCCCAGGCCCTTGCCGGCCTTCTTGCCCTTCTCGGTCAGGTCGATCTTCGCCAGCTGCACCTCGTCGCGCACCAGGCGCGACATCTGCTGGGTCAGGTCGCTGACGAGCTGGCCGACGGACTCGCCCCGCGGAGTGTCGGAGACGACCGGGCCGGGGCCCGCCTGCGGCGTGGTGGGCGAGGCGCTCGCCGCGGTGGCGCCGTGGGCGCCGGGACGGTGGACGACGCTGAGGTCGTCCGCGCGCGTGGCGCTCCTGTCGTGGCTCATGACCACCGGTGTACCCCCCGGGCGGTCGCGGCGAAACTCGAGACCGCCGCGGCCGCGCCGGGGTGCGGGTCAGCGCATGTGGGGGTACACGTGCGTGGTCGGCGCCACGAACGTCTCCTTCAGGGCGCGCGGGCTGGTCCACCGCTGCAGGTTCAGGATCGAGCCGGCCTTGTCGTTGGTGCCCGAGGCGCGCGAGCCGCCGAACGGCTGCTGGCCCACGACGGCGCCCGTGGGCTTGTCGTTGACGTAGAAGTTGCCCGCGGCGAAGCGCAGCGCGTCCTGCGCCCGCCGGACCGCGACGCGGTCGTCGGCGATCACCGCACCGGTCAGGCCGTACTGCGAGCCGGAGTCCACCAGGCGCAGCACGTCCTCCCACGCGCCGGGGCGGGAGTCGTCGTAGACGTGCACGGCGAGGATCGGCCCGAAGTACTCGGTGCTGAACACCTCGTCGCCCGGGTCCTCGCCCAGCAGGACGGTCGGGCGCACGAAGTACCCCTCGGAGTCGTCGTACGTGCCGCCCGCGGCGACCTCGACACCGGCGGTGGCCCTCGCGCGGTCGATCGCTGCGGCGTTCTTCGCGAACGAGCGGGCGTCGATGACGGCGCCGCCGAAGTTCGACAGGTCCGTGACGTCGCCGTAGCTCAGGGACTCCACGCGCGCCAGGAAGTCCTCGCCCATCCGCTCCCACACCGAGCGCGGCACGAACGCGCGCGAGGCCGCCGAGCACTTCTGCCCCTGGTACTCGAACGCGCCCAGCAGCATCGCGGTGGACAGCACCTGCGGGTCCGCCGAGGGGTGCGCCAGCACGAAGTCCTTGCCGCCGGTCTCACCCACCAGCCGCGGGTAGGTGCGGTAGTTCCCGATGTTCTCCCCCACCGTGTGCCACAGGTGCTGGAACGTGGCGGTGGAACCGGTGAAGTGGATGCCGGCCAGGTGCGGGTCGGCCAGCGCCACGTCCGAGACGGCGCGGCCGTCACCGCCGACGAGGTTCACCACGCCCGGCGGCAGGCCGGCCGCCTCCAGCAACCGCATCGTCCAGTGCGCCGACAGCATCTGCGTGGGGCTGGGCTTCCACACCACGGTGTTGCCCATCAGCGCCGGGGCGGTGGGCAGGTTCCCGGCGATGGCGGTGAAGTTGAACGGGGTGACCGCGTAGACGAAACCCTCCAGCGGGCGGTGGTCCAGGCGGTTCCACACCCCCGGCGAGGAGACCGGCTGCTCGGCGATGAGGCGGCGGCCGAACGCGACGTTGAACCGCCAGAAGTCCACCAGCTCGCAGGGCGCGTCGATCTCCGCCTGGTGCGCGGTCTTGGACTGCCCCAGCATCGTGGCCGCGGCCAGCTTCTCCCGCCACGGCCCGGCGAGCAGGTCCGCGGCGCGCAGGAACACCGCGGCGCGGTCCTCGTAGTCCATCGCCGCCCACTGCGGGCCGGCGGCCAGGGCGGCGTCCACGGCGGCGCGGGCGTCGGCGTGCGTGGCCGCGCGGAACGTGCCGAGCACGCTCGCGTGCCGGTGCGGCTGCACGACGTCGATGCGCTCGCCGCCACCGGTGGACTGCACGCCCCCGACGGTCTGGGTGATCTCCACGGGGTTCGCGGCCTGCTCGGCGAGCTGGTCGGTCAGGAGCTTGCGCTCGGTGCTGCCCGGCGCGTAGCCGTGCACCGGCTCGTTGCGGGGGGCGGGGACCTCGGTCACGGACTGCACGACGACCTCCGGGTCGGGTTCTGCGGGTTCTCGGGGTTTCTCGGGGGTTTCCTCAGGCGTGGGCGAGGGAGCGCGCGAAGAACGCGAGGTTCGCCGGGCGCTCGGCCAGGCGGCGGGAGAAGTAGCCGTACCAGTCGGTGCCGAACGGGACGTAGGTGCGCACCACGTGCCCGGCCGCGGCCAGCCGGCGCAGCTCGTCGGTGCGGATGCCGTAGAGCATCTGGAACTCCCCCGCCGGCCCGTCCGCGCCGGGTGCGCGCCCGGCCAGCAGGTCCTCGGCGATGCGCACCAGGCGCAGGTCGTGGGTGGCGACCATCGGGTACGCGCCGCCGTCCAGCAGGGTGCGCAGGCAGCGCACGTACGCCAGGTCCACGTCCTTCTTGGCGGGGTGGGCGACCTCGGCCGGCTCGGCGTAAGCGCCCTTGACCAGGCGCACCCGCGAGCCGGGGTGCGCCAGGTCGGCGGCGTCGCCGGGGGTGCGGTGCAGCATCGACTGCAGGACGCAGCCGGTGCGGGGGAAGTCCGCGCGCAGCGCGCGCACCGCCTCCAGGGTGAGGTCCACGCGGGTGTGGTCCTCCATGTCGACGGTGACGTCCACGCCGTGCGCGTGGGCGTGCTCCACCAGGGCGTGGGCGCGCTCGGTGGCGCGCGCCGGACCGTCCGGGCCCAGGCCCTGCCCGAGCGCGGACAGCTTCACCGACACCTCCTCCCCCTGCGCCAGGCCGGCACCGGCCAGGCGGGTCACCAGATCGAGGTAGGCGGCGAGGGTCTGCTCGGCCTGCTCGGGGTGGGTGACGTCCTCGCCGAGGACGTCGAGGGTGGTGTGGACGCCGTCGGCGCGCAGGGTGCGCACCGCCTCGAGCGCGGCGTCGGTGTCCTCGCCGGCGACGAAGCGCCGCACGACGGGACGGCTGAGGCTGCTCCCGGTCACGAGGGAGCGGACGCGCGGCGCACCGGCCACGCCGAGGACCACCTGGGCGAACACCCTGTCGACGCTAAGCCCGCGACCCCTGCCGCACCAGGGACTGTTGGACAGTCCTGCCGCGGGTTCGTCGTACAGGTGGATGATGGGGTGGGACGCTGAGCCCGTGACGACCCCATCCGCCGCCCTGGGCCTGCAGGAGCTCGTGGACTCCATCGCCGACCTCACCGGGGCCCCCACCACCCTGGAGGACCGCGACCTGCACCTGGTGGCCTCCTCGGGCCACGACGACGTCATCGACGAGGTGCGCCGCACCTCCATCCTGCGGCGGCGCTCCGACGCGGCGGTGCAGCAGGCGTTCGCCGCCTTCGGCATCGCCCGGGCGCGCGGACCGCTGCGGGTGCCCGCCGACCCGGCCGCCGGGCGGCTGGCCCGCTGGTGCGTGCCGGTGCGCTGGCGCGGGGTGACCTACGGGTACCTGTGGCTGCTGGACCCCGGCGAGCGGGTGGAGCCGGCGCGCCTGGCGCAGCTGAGCGACCTCGTGGACGCCGTCGCCGCGGCCCTGGCGCACCGCTCGCGCACCGTCGACCGCACCACCTGGGCCGTCGGGGAACTGCTCTCGACCGACCCCGCGGCCCGCGCCGGCGCGGCCGAGGAGCTGGCGCGCGAGGCGGTCCTGCCGGCGGGCGAGCTGCGCGTGGTGGCCATGGCCCCCGCCGACGGGGAGGCCACCGGACCGGTCAACGCCTGGGTGCTTCCGCGCACCGTGCTCGTGGCGCCCGTCGGGGCGCGCGCGGCGCTGCTGGTGCCCGCGGCGGTGGCGGCCGCGGACGTCGCCGCCCGCGCGGCGGGGGCGCTGCTGGCCCAGCACCCGGCGGGGGTGGCGGCGGGGGTGTCCGGGCCCGTGACCCCGGCCGGGGCGCACACCGGGTGGCGGCAGGCGGCCGCGGCGCTGCGCGCGGCGCTGGCCGCGGTGGGGGCCGGGCCCCGCGGTGCCGCTGCGGTGCGCGGCTGGGAGGAGCTGGGCACGCTGCGGCTGCTGGCGCTGGCCGAGGCCGGGGACCTGGCGGCCGTGGCGGTGGACGAGCGGGCGCGGCGGCTGCTGGCCGGCGACCCGGAGCTCGTGCGCACCGCCCGCACCTACCTGGACCTGGCGGGCTCGGCGCAGCGCACCGCGGCGCGGCTGGGGGTGCACCGCCAGACGCTGTACCACCGGCTGCGGCGGGTGCGGGAGGTCAGCGGGTACGACCTGGACGACGGCACCGACCGCCTGTCGCTGCACCTGGCCCTGACCCTCGCCGGCCTGACCTGACCCGACCCGACTCGTCCACCAGCCCCCCACCCACGGTGATCTTGCACAGTTGAGGACTCAACCGTGCAAGATCACCGCGGGGTGGGGGCGGTCACCAGGGGCGGCGGCGGGTGGTCGGCTCGATGCCGAGCAGCTCACCCACCCCCTGCTCCAGGGCGAGCGACCGGCCGAGCACCTCTCCGCGCCCCACCCCCACCACGGTCCAGCCGCGGCGACGGAGTTCAGCACGACGGCGCTCGTCGTGCTCACGCTGCCGCGCGGAGCCGTGGAACTCCTCCCCGTCGTACTCGACGGCGATGCGCCGCTCCGGCCACCCCATGTCCAGGCGCAACGACGCACGCCCCGCTCGGGGCACCTCGATCTGCGTGCACACCCGGGGGAACCCGGCGTCGGCGAGGCGCAGGCGCAGCCACGACTCGCCCGGCGACTCCGCACCCGCGTCGGCGAGCGTCAGCAACCGGCGGGCCCGCGCCACGCCACGCTCACCGGGCAGCTCGTCCAGACGGGAGAGCGCGGCGCCCGGATCCAGGAGACCGACCCGCAGTGCGCGGTCCAGCATCGCCAGGGCGAGCGGGGGGACCTCGTACCGCGCGGTGTCCAGACAGGTGCGCAGCGCAGAGGTGACCGGGACAGTTCCGTCGAGCTCGACGTCGCCGTCCAGCACCGCCTCGTAGCACCGCGCGCCGGCACGTCGCAGCGGTGCACGGCCCGCTTCGACGACGCACTCCACGGGCAGCAGTTCCGACCGTTCGTCCGGCATCGTGAGGTGGAACCCGTGGCGGGCTGCTGCGGACCTGCGGGCGATGGCTGCACCGGGCGGGAGCAGGATCGCGAGCGCAGCCGCACGGTCGCCGCCGGGGCACGGGTCCGTGAGCTCCGCGGCGGCGTCCCGGCGACGTCCGGGCAGGGTGGTGGGCACCGGCGCACTGTGCGGCCTCGACTCGAGCCCCGAGCCGGTGTCCACAGGCTCCCGGCTCCGCATCCCTCACCCACAAGCCCCCGGAGCCCTTGAACTCGCGGTGATCTTGCACGGTTGAGTCCTCAACCGTGCAAGATC
>NZ_JBKBCT010000121.1:0-5814 GCF_050871525.1 Kineococcus auxinigenes
TGGGCCGCATCGACGCGATCGCCGGGGACGGTGATCACGGCACCGGCATGGTCAACGGCTCGGTCGCTGCTGCGGCCGCGGCGCGCGTGGCCGCCGACGCCGGCGCGGGGGCCGCTGCGACGTTGTCGGCGGCCGGTGGGGCGTGGGCGGATCGGGCCGGGGGGACCTCCGGGGTGATCTGGGGGGTGCTGCTGCACGCCTTCGCCGACAAGCTCGGTGATGCCGCTGTTCCCGACGCGCAGCAGGTCGCCGCCGGCGCCACCGCCTCGGTGGAGGCCGTCATGCGCCTGGCCGGGGCGCGGGTGGGCAACAAGACGATGCTGGACGCTCAGGTGCCGTTCGCGGAAGCCCTGGCCGAGCGGGTCGCGGCCGGGGACGACCTGAAGACCGCGTGGGTGGCGGCCGCGCGGGCGGCGACCGAGGCCGCTGAGGCCACCAGGGACCTGCGCCCGCAGATCGGGCGCGCGCGCCCGCTGGCCGAGCGTTCCCTGGGCCACCCCGACGCCGGCGCGATCTCCCTGGCGCTGGTGACCCGCACCATCGCCGACAAGCTCTGAACCGGAGGAACACCGTGACCGAGAAGCAGTGGCGCGTCGTCCTGGCCGCCGACGAGGCGGGCCTGTCGTACAAGGAGGCCATCAAGGCCGACCTGCTGAAGGACCCGCGGGTGAAGGAGGTCCTCGACGTCGGCATCAACGGCGATGAGGACACCGCCTACCCGCACGTGGCCGTGGCCGGCGCCCGCAAGATCGCCGCAGGGGAAGCAGACCGCGGCATCTTCGTGTGCGGCACCGGCATGGGCGTGGCCATCGCCGCGAACAAGGTCAAGGGCATCCGCGCCTCCACCGCGCACGACTCCTTCTCGGTCGAGCGCCTGGTGCTGTCCAACGACGCGCAGGTCCTCACCCTGGGCGAGCGCGTGATCGGCAAGGAGCTCGCCCGGCGCCTGGCCAAGGAGTTCCTCGGCTACGTCTTCGACCCCTCCAGCGCCTCCAAGGCCAAGGTCGACGCGATCTGCGGCTACGAGACCGACGCCGACGCGTCGGACGCGGCCGAGGCCGATACGGTCGCCTCCTGCTGAGACCCCACCGCACACCACCGGAGACCGACGCACCATGACCAGTCGTCCACGCCCGCTCGTCGGCGTCAGCCTCAAGATGTACTTCTCGCTGGCCCGCACGCGCAGCTACCTCGCCGACCTCGCGGCCCTCGGCCCGGACGTCGCGGCGAGCGGCGTGGACGCCTTCGTCATCCCCGACTTCCTCAACATCACCACGGCCGTGGACCTGCTGCGCGGCACCTCCGTGGCCGTGGGGGCGCAGGACGCCTCCTGGGAGGACTTCGGGGCCCTGACCGGTGAGGTCTCCCCCGCCGCGCTGCGCGAGGCCGGCGCCCGCTTCGTGGAGATCGGCCACGCCGAGCGCCGTCGCATGTTCGCCGAGGACGACATCGTGACCGCGCGCAAGGCGGCGGCGGCGGCGCGCAACGGCCTGGTCCCGCTGATCTGCATCGGCGAGAACGTGCGCATCGACGTCGAGGACGCCGCCCGCACCACGATCAGCCAGGTCCTCGCGGCCCTGGAGGACGTGCCCGGTGACGCCGAGGTCGCCATCGGCTACGAGCCGAACTGGGCGATCGGGCAGACCGAGCCGGCGCCGGCCGAGCACGTCGTCGGCGTCACCACCCGGCTGCGCGACGCCCTGTCGCACCGCAGCGGCACCACCCGGGTCCTGTACGGCGGCAGCGCCGGGCCGGGGCTGTTCACCCAGGTCGCCGACGGCGTCGACGGCCTGTTCCTGGGGCGCTTCGCCCACGACGTCGCCAACTTCCGCGCGGTGGTCCACGAGATCGCCGAGCTGCGCGGCACCGCCGACCACGTCCCCGGCCCGCAGGCCGGCGATCACGCCTGACCCCGCACCCGGCGGGGTGCGGCGCAGCCCTGCGGCCACCCACCACTCACGACCGGAGATCACCGTGCCCAACGCACCCCGCACCGACAAGATCACCCGCGTCGCCCAGATCGGCACCGGCTACATGGGCGGCGGCATCGCCCAGTCGCTGGCGCTGGCCGGCAACGACGTCTGGCTGGCCGACGCCGACAAGGAGTCGACCCAGCGCAACTACGAGCGCCTGATCAAGGAGTCCGAGCTCTTCGAGGGGCAGGGCCTGTTCGCGCCCGGCAGCACCGAGGTGCTGAAGGAGAAGTTCCACCCGGCCGACTCCATCGAGGAGGCCGTCGCCGACGTCCACTTCGTCGAGGAGGCCGTCTTCGAGGACCCGGCCGTCAAGAAGGACGTCCTCTCCCGCGTCGAGAAGGCCGTCACCCCCGGCACCATCGTGGGCACCAACACCTCCACCATCCCGGTCAAGGTGCTGGCCGAGGCGTTCGAGGACGCCTCGCTCTTCCTGACCGTGCACTTCTCCAACCCGGCGCCGTTCATCCCGGGCGTGGAGCTCGTCACGGGTGAGGCGACCGACCCGGCCGTCCTGCCGCTCATCGACGAGCTGCTCACCCGCGCCGGCCGCAAGGGCGCGCAGGTCAAGGACGTGCCCGGGTTCGTGCTGAACCGCCTGCAGTACGTGCTGCTGAAGGAGGCCATGACGGTCGTCGAGGAGGGCGTGGCCACCCCCGCCGACGTCGACACCATCGTCTCCACGACGTTCGGCTTCCGGCTGCCGTTCTTCGGGCCGTTCGCGATCGCCGACATGGCGGGCCTGGACGTGTACGCCAAGGGCTTCAAGGTCCTCGAGGGCCACTTCGGTGAGCGCCTGTCGGCGCCGCAGAACCTCCTCGACCTGGTCGCCGAGGGCAAGTACGGCACCAAGACCGGCTCGGGGTTCCTGGAGCTGGAGCCGGAGAAGCTGGCCGCGCTCATCGACTACCGCAACAAGGCGTACCAGAAGATGGGCGAGCTGCTGGCGGAGCTGGGGCCCTCCCCGATCGCCGACTGAGCCGCACCCGGACCTGCCCGTCCCCCGCTCCGGAACCCCCGGGGCGGGGGACGTCCTCGTCCTAACCGGTCAGCGCCGCGACCCGATCGGCGGGCACCCCCAGGCGCACGAGTTGCGCGCGCAGAGCACGGCGGCCGATCTCCTCGCCGCTCCCCTCGAGAGTCGCGGCGCGCACCGCGGCCGGCGTCGCGGGTGCCTCGAGGCGGCGCAGGGCCCGGCCGCTGGCCTCCAGGACGCCCAGCACCGCGGGCTCGGTCAGCCGCGGCAGCTCCCCCGCGGGACCGTCCAGGGCCAGGCAGCCCACCACGGCCGAGACGGGCCCGGTGTCGTCCACCAGCGGGACGGCGACCACCGCGCCGTACTTCCCGCGCAGCCGCCGGTGCTCGGCGAACGTGAGCCCCTGACGGTCCTGCTCCGGCAGGTCCCCCCACGCGTCGGCGTCGACGTCGCCCAGGGCCGCGTCGGCCGCGGCCACGTCCACGGCCACGACCTCGCCGTCGGCCACGCACCTGCCGATCACGCCCTTGCCGGGGGCCCAGGCCGTCCCGGAGGCCGCGGGGCGGCGCCCGGCGCGCACGCGGTGCAGGCGCAGCAGCCGGGCGGCGCGGCCCGGCCAGGCGGGCCGGTGCAGCCGGTAGGCGGCCACCGCGAGGTCGCGCGCGTCCAGGCCGGTGGCGTCCACGACGCTCCACAGCACCGCGTGCAGCAGGTCGTCCAGGACGTCGCGGTGCGCGGCGCGCCGCTCGGCCCGCCAGCGGGTCACGGCCTGCACCGCCGTGACGGCCACGGCCAGCACGGCGGACAGGACCACGAGGGCACCCACCACGGCGGTGGAGGTGCTCCACAGCCCGGCGCGCTGCAGCCCGAGCAGGACCGCCGCCACGGCTGCCAGGACCGCCAGCCCCACGTCCACGACCAGCCGCCGCACGCGTGCCCCCTCCCCCGCACCGGTGCGGCGGCACGCGTCCGCCCGCGCGCCCGTCCGGTCCCCGGTCCCGGCCGGCGCCACCCTAGGGGCGGGCCCGGACACCGCCCAGCCGCACGTCGGCGCGCGCCTCGGCGCCCTCGTCGACGTGCACGGCGACGGCCACGGGGGCGTAGCCGGAGACGGTCAGGGTGTGGGGCCCGCCGGTGAGGTCGTCGAAGGCGAAGGTCCCGTCGGTCGCGGTGGTGGTGGTGCCCACGACGGCGCCGTCGGCACCGGTCAGCGTGACCAGGGCCTCGTGCACGGGCTGCCCGTCACCGGTCACGACCGTGCCGGTCAGGCGCGCGCCGCTGCTGAGCAGCACGTCGTGGGTGAGCGCCGCGCCGTCGGGCACCTGGAGGTTCTGCGCCACGGGGCGGTGGACGTCGCTGAGCACGCTCAGCACGTGGTCCCCGCCGGGCAGGTCGAGGAACCGGTAGAAGCCGTCGGCGCCGCTGCGGGTGGTGGCGACGACCTCGCCGCGCACGTCCAGCAGGGTCAGCACCGCGCCCTCCACCGGCTGCGGCGAGCCGGGCGTGCCCGCGGCGAGCACCCAGCCGGTCACCGAGGCGGTGCCGATCAGGCGCACGTCGCGGTGCACCGGCTCGTCGGCCACCGCGACCATGACGGCCGCCGGCTTGGCGGCCGGGGCCGCCGCGATGAGCAGGTAGGTGCCGCCGACCTGCAGCGCCAGGTGGTAGCGGCCCTGCTCGTCGGTGCCGGCGGTGGCGACCTGGCGACCGACCTGGTCGGTCAGGGTGAGGACGGCGTCGGCCAGGGGGAGACCACCGGCGCCCGTGAGCGTGCCGCTGATCGCCAGGGCTCCGGGCTCTCCTCCGGAGGCGCCGTCCGCCGTGGTGCCGTCCACGACGGCGTCGTGGCGCGGGCGCGGGACGGCGCCGGCGGCCACCGCCTCGACCTGCGCGGGGTGCGCCTGCGCCCCGCTCCCCGCCGCCGGGCCGTCGCCGTCCTCGCGCGCGAGCGCGGCCTCCAGGCCACGGCCCTCGGCGTCGACGTTCGGCACCACGCGCTGCATCCAGCGCGGCATCCACCACGCCGCCCCACCGAGCAGCCTCAGCGCCGCAGGCATGATCACCATGCGGACCACCAGGGCGTCGACCAGCACGCCGACGGTCAGGGCGGTGCCGATGGAGCCGATGATCGCGTCGCCGCTGGTCGCGAAGCCGATGAAGACACCGCTCATGATCAGCGCCGCGGCCACCACGACCGGGGCGGACTGGCGGAAACCGGCCAGGACGGCGCGGGCGGGGGCCAGGCCGTGGGCGTGCTTCTCGTGGATCGCCGACACCAGGAACATCTGGTAGTCCATCGCCAGCCCGAAGAGGATGCCGACGACGAGCACGGGCATGAAGCTCAGCAGCGGCGCGGGCTGGGCCACGGCGAAGACGTCGGCCAGCCAGCCCCACTGGTAGATCGCCACGACCGAGCCCAGCGAGGCCCCCAGGGACAGCAGGAAACCGACGGTGGCCAGCAGCGGCACCGCGATCGAGCGGAACAGCATCACCAGCAGCACCAGGGCCAGCGCGACGATGACGGCGATGTAGACGGGCAGGGCGTCGTTCAGGGCGTCGGTGACGTCGATGTCGAGAGCGGTCTGGCCGGTCACCAGGACCTCGGCGCCCTCGGTGCTCGCCGTGGCGTCGCGGATGGCGCGCACCAGGTCGCTGGTGGCCTCGTCGGTCGGTCCGCTGCCGGGGACGACGGTGATCAGCTGGGCGCTGCCGTCGGCGGAGGGCACCGCCGGGGTCAGCGCCACCACGTCGTCCAGGCCCTGGATCCGCTCCGCGGTGGGGGGGGGGGGGGGGGGGGGGGGGGGGGGGGGGGGGGGGGGGGGGGGGGGGGGGGGGGGGGGGGGGGGGGGGGGGGGGGGGGGGGGG
>NZ_JBKBCT010000122.1:0-5811 GCF_050871525.1 Kineococcus auxinigenes
ACCCCCTGTGGGGGTGGGCGCCCTTCGCCGTGGGAGTGCGCCGTCAGGGACTCGAACCCCGAACCCGCTGATTAAGAGTCAGCTGCTCTGCCAATTGAGCTAACGGCGCAACGAGAGAAGACTGTAGCAGCCCCGACGGGGTGCGGTGAAATCCGGTACCGGGGTGCGGGAGGGGTTCGCACCCCGGTACCGGCGGCTGTTTCAGGACCGCTTCCACCACTCGCCGTCGGGCAGGCCCTCGCTGACGAGCAGCTCCTCCGAGCGGGGTCCGTCCGGCGAGGCGATGTCCATGATCAGCGACAGGGGGATGTGCTCGGAGAGCATCTCCATGACGGGCTCGACGCCGGGCGCGCCGGCCCCCTCGCGCGTCGCGTTCTCGGGGGGCATGGGTCCTCCAGGTGTTGACGGGCCCGCGGTGGGGGCTGACCCCTACCTCGTCGTCGCCGCCCGGTCACCGCTTGAGCCGAGCCGCCGGGGAGGACACGTCCGGAGCAACCCGCGCGCGCCCCCAGGCACGCACCGTCAGCGCGCTCGCGCCCCGGAACCCGCGCTCGCGATCCCCGGGGCCGGCGCGGGAGCCGGGGCGGCGGAGTGCCGCGCCGGCGTCAGCAGGCCGCGGCGCATCGCCACCGCCGCGGCCAGCCGTCGCCGGCGCCGGCGCGCGGCCGTCGCGCGCGGACCGGGCAGCAGGTGCGCGGTGCGGGCGTGGACGGTGGTCGAGGAGGTCGTGGTCACGCTCCGGACGCTAGGTGCGGGCGGCCGGTGCCCGCATCGGCCCGCAGCCGCACCCCGGTGTCCACCCCCGGGAGGACACCGGCCCCGCACGGGGTGGACGTCCCCGCCACCGGACCACCCCGCCGGACCACCCCGCCCGAGCGCCTCGCTGGACCACCTCGTCGCCACCCGGGCGTCCCCGGCGGTTCGCCTGGACGCCGGCTGTGAGCTCGCGCACAGTGGTGCGGTGCGCAGCGCCGGGCAGTGGGGGGTGCGTCCCGTCATGCCGCAGGCGCTGCTGCTGGCCCTGCACCTGCGCGACGCGGCCGGCCTGCGCCCGCCCGGCGTGCCCGGGCTGCCCGACCTGCCGCCGCTGGACCCGCCGGCCCGCCCGCTGGGTTCGGCCGCCTCCCCGCCGGCCGGCCGGGAGGCGGCCGCGCTGCAGTGGGCCCGGTGGTGGGCCGGCGCCTTCCCCGGCGGCCCGCAGGCGCTGATCTCGCTGCTCCCGCCGTCCTTCCCGGGGCTGCGGGGCATGCCGGAGCTGCGCGGCCTGGCCGAGCTGGGCGTCGACGAGGCCGTCGCCTGGGCCGAGCGGGCCCGGCAGCAGCAGGCGCGGGTCGTCGCCGACGTCCCGGTCGCCCTGTTCGAGACGACGCTGCTGGCGCGGGTGGAGCGCGAGCTCGGCCGGAGGGTGCTGCCCTTCACCCTCGACGTGGTGGTGCTGCCGGTGCGCGGCCCCGGCGCCTGGGAGAGCCCCGCCGGGCCGGTGGTCTCCCTGGCCCTGCGCGCCGACCGCGACGCCTACCTGGCCTGGCTGCACGGGCAGCTGCTGCGCGTGGCGCGGCAGCAGGCCGGCCGGGGGCGGGGGACGACGAAGGCCCCGCCCCCCGAAGGGGGCGGGGCCTCGCCCGAAGGGTGAGTGACGGGACTTGAACCCGCGACTTCCTGGACCACAACCAGGTGCTCTACCAGCTGAGCTACACCCACCACGTGACGTCGTGCGGGGCACGGCGTGACGCGGTGAGCATACACGCCGCGCGGCGCCCGCCCCGAACGCCGCGGCCGGCCGCTGGGCCGTGCGGGTTCAGGCCTCCGGGGTCGGCTCCGGCTTCAGCTCCAGGCGCTGCCCGGCGGCCTTGGCGGTGTCCGAGTCCGGCCCGGGCTGCGGCACGAACAGCACCTCCCGGTAGTACTTCAGCTCCTGGATGCTCTCGCGGATGTCCGCGAGCGCCCGGTGCCCGCCGTGCTTGCGGGGGGTGTGGAAGTACACCCGCGGGAACCAGCGCCGCGCCAGCTCCTTGACGGAGGAGACGTCGATGAGCCGGTAGTGCAGGTGCTCGGTCAGGCGCGGCATGTCCCGCGCGAGGAACGCGCGGTCGGTGTGCACCGAGCTGCCCGCCAGGGGGGCCTTGCGCGGCTCGGGCACCCACCGGCGCACGTACTCCAGGACCTCGTCCTCCGCCTCGGCCAGGGTCCGCCCCGCCGGCAGCTCGGCCAGCAGGCCCGAGGAGGTGTGCATGTCCACCACGACGCGGTCCATGCCCTCCAGCGACTCCTGCGGCGGCTTGACCACCACGTCCACCCCGTCCCCGAGGACGTTGAGGTCGGCGTCGGTGACGAGGACGGCCACTTCCACGAGGGCGTCGCGACCCAGGTCCAGGCCGGTCATCTCGCAGTCGATCCACACGATGCGGTCCTGGACGCGGTCGCCGGTCCCGGCCGGCGTTGAGCTGCTCACCCGCCCAGCGTAGTCAGCGGGCCCGCGGGCTCGCGGCTACGCTCGCGGGGTGCCGGCGGACCCCCCCAGCAGCACCTCGGTGGCGCTCGCGCCCCGGCGCTCCCTGCTGGTGCTCACCGTCGCCGTGCTGCTGGTGTGCGGGGGGCTGAGCTTCGGGGCCGTCACCGCCGAGGTCGGGCTGTCCGGGGCGCTGCCCGCCCTGGCCCTGGCCGCCGTCCCCGTGGGGCCCGTGCTGGCCGCCGTGCTGTGGCTGGACCGCCACGAGGCCGAGCCCCCGCACCTGCTGGCCTTCGCCTTCGGCTGGGGGGCGTGCGTGGCCAGCCTGGGCGCCCTGGTGCTCAACTCCCTGTCCTCGCGGCTGCTGGACCGCGCCGTCGGCGACGTGACGAACACCTCCGTGCTCGTGGCGCCCGTCGTGGAGGAGGTCCTCAAGGGCCTCGGCGTCCTGCTGGTGCTGCTCAAGCAGCGCCGGCAGTTCGACGGCGTGGTGGACGGCATCGTGTACGCCGCGTTCGTGGGGGTGGGCTTCGCCTACCTGGAGAACGTCCTGTACCTGGGCCGCGCCCTCGGCGACGGCGAGCCCGCCTCGCTGGTCACGGTCTTCGTGCTGCGCTGCCTGGTCTCGCCGTTCGCGCACCCGCTGTTCACCATGGCCGTCGGGGTGGGCCTGGGGCTGGCGGTCGGGCGCGGGCCGCTGCCGGCGCGGGTCGTGGCGCCGGTGGCCGGGCTGGTGCTCGCCGTCGGGCTGCACTCGCTGTGGAACGCCAGCGCCGGGGCGGGCGTGACGGTGTTCATCGAGCTGTACCTGCTGCTGCAGGTCCCGGTGTTCGCCGCAGCCCTGGGGGTGGCCCTCGCCGCCCGCGCGCGCGAGGCGCGCCTGGTGGAGCGATCCCTGCAGGTGTACGTGCGCACCGGCTGGCTGCTGCCGGAGGAGGTGCGCGTGCTGTCCTCGGCGCGCGAGTGCCGCGCGGCCCGCCTCGCCGCCCGCGACGCCGGCGGGCGCCCGGCCGCCGGTGCCGTGCGCGACTTCCAGGAGACCGCCACCGCGCTGGCCTTCCGCCGCGACCGGATGCGCCGCGGCACCGACCCGGGCTCGCCGGAGGAGGAGCTGGCGCTGCTGCAGCGGCTGTCCGCCGAGCGGGCCCGCGTGCTGGCGCTGCTGCCCCCGGTCCCCGCCCCGGCACGGCCGGCGCAGAGCCGGTGAGAGGCGTCTCACGTGTGACCTGGGGCACCGTGCGGCCTCCCCGGCGGCGGTGCGGCCCCGCGAGGCCGTAACCTTCCAGGGTCGATGGAGCCGCACGAGAGACGAGGGTGAGTCCGTTGCCCGCTGCGAACCGGTACGACGCCGTTCTCATCGGGGGCGGGGTCATGAGCGCCACGCTCGCCACCGTCCTCGCCGAGCTGGAACCCGACTGGTCGATCCTGGTGCTGGAGAAGCTCGACGCCATCGGCGCCGAGAGCTCCGACGCCTGGAACAACGCCGGCACCGGGCACTCGGCGCTGTGCGAGCTGAACTACACCCCCGCCCGCCCCGACGGCACCGTGGACATCACCAAGGCCGTCGCGATCAACGAGCAGTTCCAGGTGAGCCGGCAGTTCTGGGCCCACCTGGTCGAGACGGGCGTGCTCGCCGACCCCGGCGCCTTCATCAACCCCGTCGCCCACATGAGCTTCGTGCGCTCGCGCGACGTGGAGTTCCTGCGCGCCCGCCACGAGGCGCTGTCGCAGCACCCCTTGTTCGCCGGCATGGAGTGGTCCACCGACCACGCCGAGATCGGGCGGTGGGCGCCCCTGCTCGTGGCCGGGCGGGACCCCGGCGAGCGGGTGGCCGCCACCCGCTCGGCCGCCGGCACCGACGTGGACTTCGGCGCGCTGACCCGCTCGCTGCTGACCGGCGCGGCCCGCCGCGGCGTGGAGCTGCTGACCGGTCACACCGTCTCGGACCTGACCCGGCGCGGGTCGGGGTGGACGCTGAAGGGCACCGCCGCCGGCGGCGGCTCCTTCGAGGTCGCCACCCCCTTCGTGTTCGTCGGCGCCGGCGGTGGTGCGCTGCACCTGCTGCAGCGCAGCGGCATCCCCGAGGGCAAGGGGTTCGGCGGGTTCCCCGTCAGCGGCCAGTGGCTGCGCTGCACGAACCCCGGGGTCGTCGAGCAGCACGCCGCGAAGGTCTACGGGCAGGCGGAGGTCGGCGCCCCGCCGATGTCCGTGCCGCACCTGGACAGCCGCGTCATGGACGGCCGCCGCTCGCTGATGTTCGGGCCCTACGCCGGGTTCTCCCCCCGGTTCCTGAAGAAGGGCTCGCTGCTGGACCTGCCGCTGTCGGTGAAGCCGGACAACCTGCTGCCGATGCTCGCCGTGGCCCGCGACAACGTGCCGCTGATGACCTACCTCGCCAAGCAGCTCACGCAGTCCACGGAGCAGCGGATCGAGGCGCTGAAGGTGTTCTACCCCGACGCCCGCTCCGAGGACTGGGAGCTGCTGACCGCCGGGCAGCGCGTGCAGGTCATCAAGAAGGGCCCGCACGGCGGCGTGCTGCAGTTCGGCACCGAGCTCGTCAACGCCGCCGACGGCTCCGTCGCCGCGCTGCTGGGCGCCTCCCCGGGCGCCTCCACCGCGGTGGACGTCGTGCTGCGGCTGCTGCGGCAGTGCTTCCCGGCGCACCAGGACGCCTGGCGCGAGCGCCTGACCGGCATGGTGCCCTCCTACGGGCGCCCGCTGTCCGACGACCCCGACCTGCTCGTCAAGACGCTGGCGCGCACCGCCGACGCGCTGCACCTGGCCGCCTGAGCCGCGCCGACGCGGTGCGCCACGCGGTGCTGCCCTCCCCGCTGGGGGACCTGACCGCGGCGCGGGACGAGCGCGGCCTGGTGGGCGTCTGGTACCCCGACCACCGCGGCGGGCTCCCGGCGGAGCTGGGCGAGCGCGACGACGGCGCCTTCGCCGACGTCGCCGCCCAGCTGGCGGAGTACTTCGCCCGGGAGCGCACCGCGTTCGACCTGCCGCTGGCCCCGCGCGCGGACGCCTTCGAGGCACGCGTGCGGGCGGCGCTGCTCGAGATCCCGTACGGCACCACGCGCAGCTACGGGGAACTGGCCCGCGCCCTGGGCGGGCCGGGGTACGCGCAGGCGGTGGGTTCCGCCAACGGGCGCAACCCGCTGTCGGTGGTGGTGCCCTGCCACCGGGTCGTCGGCGCGGACGGCGCCCTGACGGGCTACGCGGGCGGGCTGTGGCGCAAGCGGTTCCTGCTGTCCCTGGAGGAACCCGACGCCGACGACGCCGGCCGCCTCTTCTGACCCCCACCCCAACCCTCACCCCGTCGTGATCTTGCACGGTTGAGCTCTCAATCGTGCAAGATCACG
>NZ_JBKBCT010000123.1:0-5726 GCF_050871525.1 Kineococcus auxinigenes
TCCTCGCCAGGGGGGTGGGGGTTTCGAGATCAGAGGTCAAACTAAGCAAGTCAATTGCCTGACGCGTCTGCCGGTCGTTGTGCTGGTGGGGTGTTTATGGTTTTTTCGACGGAGAGTTTGATCCTGGCTCAGGACGAACGCTGGCGGCGTGCTTAACACATGCAAGTCGAACGGTGAACCCTTCGGGGGGATCAGTGGCGAACGGGTGAGTAACACGTGAGCAACCTGCCCTCAGCTCTGGGACAACCACTGGAAACGGTGGCTAATACCGGATACGACTCGCCCCGGCATCGGGTGCGGGTGGAAAGTTTTTCGGCTGGGGATGGGCTCGCGGCCTATCAGCTTGTTGGTGGGGTAATGGCCCACCAAGGCGACGACGGGTAGCCGGCCTGAGAGGGCGACCGGCCACACTGGGACTGAGACACGGCCCAGACTCCTACGGGAGGCAGCAGTGGGGAATATTGCACAATGGGCGCAAGCCTGATGCAGCGACGCCGCGTGAGGGATGACGGCCTTCGGGTTGTAAACCTCTTTCAGCAGGGAAGAAGCCACATTCCGGTGTGGTGACGGTACTTGCAGAAGAAGCACCGGCTAACTACGTGCCAGCAGCCGCGGTAATACGTAGGGTGCAAGCGTTGTCCGGAATTATTGGGCGTAAAGAGCTCGTAGGCGGTGTGTCGCGTCTGCTGTGAAAACTCAGGGCTCAACTCTGAGCTTGCAGTGGGTACGGGCACACTTGAGTGCGGTAGGGGAGACTGGAATTCCTGGTGTAGCGGTGAAATGCGCAGATATCAGGAGGAACACCGGTGGCGAAGGCGGGTCTCTGGGCCGTAACTGACGCTGAGGAGCGAAAGCATGGGGAGCGAACAGGATTAGATACCCTGGTAGTCCATGCCGTAAACGTTGGGCGCTAGGTGTGGGGTCCATTCCACGGATTCCGTGCCGCAGCTAACGCATTAAGCGCCCCGCCTGGGGAGTACGGCCGCAAGGCTAAAACTCAAAGGAATTGACGGGGGCCCGCACAAGCGGCGGAGCATGCGGATTAATTCGATGCAACGCGAAGAACCTTACCAAGGCTTGACATGCACGGTGGAACCCCAGAGATGGGGTGTCATTTAGTTGGTCGTGCACAGGTGGTGCATGGTTGTCGTCAGCTCGTGTCGTGAGATGTTGGGTTAAGTCCCGCAACGAGCGCAACCCTCGTTCCATGTTGCCAGCAGTTCGGCTGGGGACTCATGGGAGACTGCCGGGGTCAACTCGGAGGAAGGTGGGGATGACGTCAAATCATCATGCCCCTTATGTCTTGGGCTTCACGCATGCTACAATGGCCAGTACAGAGGGCTGCGATACCGTGAGGTGGAGCGAATCCCAAAAAGCTGGTCTCAGTTCGGATCGGGGTCTGCAACTCGACCCCGTGAAGTCGGAGTCGCTAGTAATCGCAGATCAGCAACGCTGCGGTGAATACGTTCCCGGGCCTTGTACACACCGCCCGTCACGTCATGAAAGTCGGTAACACCCGAAGCCGGTGGCCCAACCCGTCAGGGGGGGAGCTGTCGAAGGTGGGACTGGCGATTGGGACGAAGTCGTAACAAGGTAGCCGTACCGGAAGGTGCGGCTGGATCACCTCCTTTCTAAGGAGCAACTGCCACGCTCGCCTCGCCTGCCTTTGGTGGGTGCGGGTGTGGGGGAGCC
The DNA here is from genome assembly GCF_050871525.1 of Kineococcus auxinigenes. Taxonomy (NCBI): domain Bacteria; kingdom Bacillati; phylum Actinomycetota; class Actinomycetes; order Kineosporiales; family Kineosporiaceae; genus Kineococcus; species Kineococcus auxinigenes. Next base: position 1,693 of record NZ_JBKBCT010000123.1, read on the forward strand.
GTCTACTCCAGCGCATGTCTGGAGGTCGGTGCTCGAGGGTGGAACATCAACACGGCATCAGGTGTCAGAAGGCATCGGTCAGTACGGTCCTCGTTCGCGGGGGCGTGGAACACCGTCTTCTTCTGGTTCGCCTGGTGCCTGGCGCACTGTTGGGTCCTGAGGGACCGGGCACCGCCGCTGGTGGGCAAGCACTCGTGCTTGTTCGCCGGTGGTGGGGTTCGTCTCCTTCTCAGGCCGTCTTGTGCAGGTCATACCGGTCACGGGTGCTCCTTTACGGGGTCGTGTGCTCCTTTGCGGGGTGCTGCGTGGTGTCTGGTGCTTGCGGTGAGCGAGATGGTGTCTGGTTGTTGTTTGAGAACTGCACAGTGGACGCGAGCATTGCAAAGTTCTTCTTTGTTGTGGTGCTTCGTCGAGTAGATTTTTTCTGTGTCTTTGTGGTTTGGGTTCTTTGCTTGGCCTTCGCTGCGCGTGGTGCTCTTCACCGGTGGGTGGTTGGTTCGTTGACTGCTGGCTGGTGGTGGGTGCTGGTGTGTGGTGGTGGCAAGTGTGTAAGGGCGCATGGTGGATGCCTTGGCATCAGGAGCCGATGAAGGACGTGGGAGCCTGCGATAAGCCTCGGGGAGTTGGCAACCGAACGGTGATCCGAGGGTGTCCGAATGGGGAAACCCGGCCGTCGTCATGGGCGGTCACCCGCATCTGAATGTATAGGGTGCGTGGAGGGAACGTGGGGAAGTGAAACATCTCAGTACCCACAGGAAGAGAAAACAACAGTGATTCCGTCAGTAGTGGCGAGCGAAAGCGGATGAGGCTAAACCGGCTCGTGTGTGAGACCTGGTAGGGGTTGCACGGTCGGGGTTGTGGGAGTGTGTTGGAGGCGGCTACCGACGCTTCGGGCAGTGAGAAAGTCGTGGTATAGCCGAAGGATCTGGGAAGGTCCGGCGTAGTGGGTGAAACCCCCGTAGGCGAAATGCTGCGGCCTGTCTGGGCGCATCTCCCGAGTAGCACGGGGCTCGTGGAATCTCGTGTGAATCTGCCAGGACCACCTGGTAAGCCTAAATACTTCCTGATGACCGATAGCGGACAAGTACCGTGAGGGAATGGTGAAAAGCACCCCGGGAGGGGAGTGAAATAGTACCTGAAACCGTGTGCCTACAATCCGTCGGAGCAGACTCGTTTCTGTGACGGCGTGCCTTTTGAAGAATGAGCCTGCGAGTTAGTGGTGCGTGGCGAGGTTAACCCGGGTGGGGTAGCCGTAGCGAAAGCGAGTCCGAACAGGGCGTTTCAGTCGCGTGCTCTAGACCCGAAGCGGAGTGATCTACCCATGGCCAGGTTGAAGCGCGGGTAAGACCGCGTGGAGGACCGAACCCACCAGGGTTGAAAACCTGGGGGATGAGCTGTGGGTAGGGGTGAAAGGCCAATCAAACTCCGTGATAGCTGGTTCTCCCCGAAATGCATTTAGGTGCAGCGTCACGTGTTTCTTGCTGGAGGTAGAGCTACTGGATGGCCGATGGGCCCCACCGGGTTACTGACGTCAGCCAAACTCCGAATGCCGGTAAGTCAGAGCGTGGCAGTGAGACTGCGGGGGATAAGCTTCGTAGTCGAGAGGGAAACAGCCCAGATCATCAGCTAAGGCCCCTAAGCGTGTGCTAAGTGGGAAAGGATGTGGAGTCGCGCAGACAACCAGGAGGTTGGCTTAGAAGCAGCCACCCTTGAAAGAGTGCGTAATAGCTCACTGGTCAAGTGATTCCGCGCCGACAATGTAGCGGGGCTCAAGTACACCGCCGAAGCTGTGGCATTCACACGTGAAACTCCAGGAGGGCTTGACCCTTTTGCAGGTGTGTGGATGGGTAGGGGAGCGTCGTGTGTGGGGTGAAGCGGCCGAGTGATCGTGTCGTGGACTGCACACGAGTGAGAATGCAGGCATGAGTAGCGAATGACGGGTGAGAAACCCGTCCGCCGATTGACCAAGGGTTCCAGGGCCAGGTTCATCCGCCCTGGGTAAGTCGGGACCTAAGGCGAGGCCGACAGGCGTAGTCGATGGACAACGGGTTGATATTCCCGTACCGGCGTAGAACCGTCCATGTTGAATCCGGTGATGCTAAGCACCCAAAGCCGGTCTCACCTTCGGGTGGGGCTTGGTGGAGCGTGTGGCCCGAGCCGGTAGTAGGCAAGCGTAGTAACAGGGGTGACGCAGGAGGGTAGCTTCCGCGTGGCGATGGTTGTCCACGTCCAAGGGTGTAGGGCGAGGTGTAGGTAAATCCGCACCTCTGACTTAGATGTCGTGCTTGAGACCTGATGGTGACCCCGTAGGGGGGAAGTAGGGTGATCCCATGCTGTCTAGAAAAGCCTCGGCGCGAGGTTCGAGCCGCCCGTACCCTAAACCGACTCAGGTGGTCAGGTAGAGAATACCGAGGCGATCGAGTGAATCGTGGTTAAGGAACTCGGCAAAATGCCCCCGTAACTTCGGGAGAAGGGGGGCCTGAGGCGTGAAGCCGCTTGCCGGCTAGCGTTTGAGGGCCGCAGAGACCAGGGGGAAGCGACTGTTTACTAAAAACACAGGTCCGTGCGAAGTCGCAAGACGATGTATACGGACTGACGCCTGCCCGGTGCTGGAACGTTAAGGGGACCGGTTACCCGCTCACGTGGGGACGCTGAGAACTTAAGCGCCAGTAAACGGCGGTGGTAACTATAACCATCCTAAGGTAGCGAAATTCCTTGTCGGGTAAGTTCCGACCTGCACGAATGGCGTAACGACTTCCCCGCTGTCTCAACCGCGAACTCGGCGAAATTGCACTACGAGTAAAGATGCTCGTTACGCGCAGCAGGACGGAAAGACCCCGGGACCTTCACTATAGCTTGGTATTGGTGTTCGGAACGGCTTGTGTAGGATAGGTGGGAGACGGTGAAGCGGTCACGCTAGTGGTCGTGGAGTCAACGTTGAAATACCACTCTGGTCGTTCTGGATGTCTAACTTCGGTCCGTGATCCGGATCAGGGACAGTGCCTGGTGGGTAGTTTAACTGGGGCGGTTGCCTCCTAAAGAGTAACGGAGGCGCCCAAAGGTTCCCTCAGCCTGGTTGGCAATCAGGTGTTGAGTGTAAGTGCACAAGGGAGCTTGACTGTGAGACAGACATGTCGAGCAGGGACGAAAGTCGGGACTAGTGATCCGGCCGTGGAGTGTGGAATCGCGGTCGCTCAACGGATAAAAGGTACCCCGGGGATAACAGGCTGATCTTGCCCAAGAGTCCATATCGACGGCATGGTTTGGCACCTCGATGTCGGCTCGTCGCATCCTGGGGCTGGAGTAGGTCCCAAGGGTTGGGCTGTTCGCCCATTAAAGCGGTACGCGAGCTGGGTTTAGAACGTCGTGAGACAGTTCGGTCCCTATCCGCTGCGCGCGCAGGAAACTTGAGAAGGGCTGTCCCTAGTACGAGAGGACCGGGACGGACGAACCTCTGGTGTGCCAGTTGTTCCGCCAGGAGCATGGCTGGTTGGCTACGTTCGGAAGGGATAACCGCTGAAGGCATCTAAGCGGGAAGCCTGCTTCGAGATGAGGTTTCCGTACCTTTCGGGGTGAGAGGCTCCCAGTAGACCACTGGGTTGATAGGCCGGGTGTGGAAGCAACGACGAGAGAGTTGTGGAGCTGACCGGTACTAATAAGCCGATCACTTGTTACCAGTGCACACCAGTTCCCATGTGGGGTGTTGGGTGTGGCGCGGGTTCGGGTGAAGGATCCAAAACGAGCAGAGCGTCGCAGAAGAAGTCCTCGAGGCGAAGTCGCCGTGGTGGGGAAGAACGTGCAATGCGTGAAAGAAGCGTCCGCTGTGTGGTTCTCAGGCCACAACCGTCTCTTGCCACCGGTGTGTGGGTGGTGGGGGTTGTGGGGTCCTGGCCCTTGTGGTCCGGTGGTCATAGCGGTGGGGAAACGCCCGGTTACATTCCGAACCCGGAAGCTAAGCCCGCCAGCGCTGATGGTACTGCTCGGGAGACTGGGTGGGAGAGTAGGACACCGCCGGCCACTCATCTTTGTGAGTG
>NZ_JBKBCT010000124.1:0-5689 GCF_050871525.1 Kineococcus auxinigenes
CACCGGGCGGCAGACCGCCGCCCGGTGCCCCGCCGTCCTCTTTCCTGGGACGCTGGCGCCGTGCTGCCGCCCGGACTGCTGGACACCCTGCCGGTCGGCGCGGTCGTGCCCGACCTCCTCGACGCCCTGGAGCGCTCCGGGACGGCGGTGCTGCAGGCCCCGCCGGGCACCGGCAAGACGACCCTGGTGCCCCTCGCGCTGGCCGGTGCCCTGCCCGGCCGCGTCCTCGTGGCCGAGCCGCGGCGCGTCGCTGCCCGAGCCGCCGCCGCGCGGATGGCCGCTCTGCTGGGCGAGGAGGTCGGCGGCACCGTCGGGTACGCCGTGCGCGGGGAGCGCCGCGCCGGCCCCGGAACCCGGGTGGAGGTCGTCACCACCGGCCTGCTGCTGCGCCGGCTGCTGAGCGCCGAGGACCTGCCCGGCGTGTCCGCCGTGCTGCTCGACGAGGTCCACGAGCGCCAGGTCGAGCTCGACCTCGCGATGGCGTTCTGCCTGCAGGCGCGCCGGCTGCTGCGCGAGGACCTGCGGATCGTGGCCGCCTCGGCCACCCTCGCCGCGGACCGGCTGGCCGCCCTCCTGGGGGACGGCCCCGGCACCCCCGCACCCGTGGTCCGCGCCACCGCGCCCGTGCACCCGCTGCACGTGCGCTGGTGCCCGCCGCCGCGACCGGTGCGCCCGCCGGAGGGGCTGCGGGTCGACCCCGCGCTGCTGGAGCACGTCGCGGCCCTGGTGCGCGAGGCCGTCGCGGAGCTGGACGGCGACGTGCTGGTCTTCCTGCCCGGTGCGGGGGAGATCGCCGCCGTGCAGCGGCGCCTGGCCCTGCCGGGGGTGGACGTGGCCGTCCTGACCGGTGGGCTGGGCTCGCGCGAGCAGGACGCCGCGCTGCGCCCCGGGCCGCGCCGCCGCGTGGTGCTGGCCACCGCCGTGGCCGAGTCCAGCCTGACCGTGCCGGGGGTGCGGGTGGTCGTCGACTCCGGTCTGGCGCGGGTGCCGCGCGTCGACCACGCCCGGGGCCTGGCCGGGCTGGACACCGTGCGGGTCTCGCGCGCCGGCGCCGAGCAGCGCGCCGGCCGCGCCGCGCGCGAGGCGCCCGGCACGGTGCTGCGGGCGTGGTCGCCGGCCGACCACGCCCTGCTGGTGCCCGAGCCGGCCCCCGGGATCGCCACCAGCGACCTGACCGCCTTCGCGCTGCTGGCGGCCTGCTGGGGCGAGGTGGCCGACCTGCCGCTGCTGGACCGCCCGCCGGCCGGGCCGCTGGCCGCGGCGCGGCAGGTGCTGCGCGACCTCGGCCTGCTGGACGCCGCCGGTGCGGTCACGCCCGCCGGTCGCGCCGCGGCGGAGGTGGGCGCGCACCCCCGGCTGGCCCGGGCCCTGCTCGACGGTGCACCGCTGGTCGGCGCGGCCCGCGCCGCGGAGGTCGTCGCGCTGGTCGGCGAGGACGTGCGCGGGCGCGACGACGACCTGGTCGCCACGTGGCGGGCCGCGCGGGCGGGCCGGGCGCCGGGTGCGGAGCAGTGGCGGCGGGAGGCCCGGCGGCTGTGCGCGTCGCTGCCCGCGCGCAGCGCCGCGACGTCGCCGGACGGGTCGCCGGGCGACCTGCCGGACGACCTGGCGGCGGGCCTGGTGACCGCGCTGGCGTTCCCCGAGCGCATCGCGCTCCGCCGCGGCGCCGGCTGGGCGTCCACGGGCGGCACCCGCTTCGAGGCCGGGCCCGGCTCGGCGCTGGAGGGTGCCACCTGGCTCGCGGTGGCCGTGGCGGACCGTGCCCCCGGCCGCGCCTCGGCGCGCGTGCGGGCCGCGGCGCCGCTGGACGAGGACCTGGCGCGCACGGTCGTCACCCCCGTGGCGGTCGACGAGGTCGCCTGGCGCGACGGCGACGTGGTGGCCCGCCGCGTGGAGCGGCTCGGCGAGCTGGAGCTGTCCACGCGTCCTCTGGCCGACCCCCCGCCGGAGCGTGTCGCCGCCGCCGTCGCCGACGGCCTGCGCCGCGAAGGGCTGGGCGTGCTGCGCCTGGACGGGGCGGTGCGTTCCCTGCGGCAGCGGGTGGCGTGCTGCCGCGCCGCGCTGGGCGAGCCGTGGCCGGACTGGAGCGACGAGGCGCTCGCGGCCGACCCGGCGCGGTGGCTGGGGCCGCAGCTGACGCGCGTGCGCTCGCGCGCGGACCTGCGGCGCCTCGACGCGGGAGGCGCACTGCGCCGGGCGCTGCCCTGGGAGGTGGCGGCCCGCCTGGACGAGCTCGCCCCCGAGGCGCTCGCGGTACCCAGCGGCCGGCGCGTCGCGCTGGACTACGCGGACCCGGCCGCACCGGTGCTGTCGCTGAAGCTGCAGGAGGCGTTCGGGTGGCGCACCGGCCCGCGGGTGGCCGGTGGGCGGGTGGCGGTCGTGGTGCACCTGCTGTCCCCGGCGGGCCGCCCGCTGGCCGTCACCGCGGACCTGGAGTCGTTCTGGCGCAACGGCTACCCGGGTGTGCGCTCCGAGAACCGCGGCCGCTACCCCAAGCACCCCTGGCCCGAGGACCCGCTGGCCGCCGAGCCGACGGCCCGCACCAGCGCCGCGCTGCGGCGGGGGACCCCGCCCCGTTGAACGCTCCCCGGGCCGGTCGCGGCCCGGCGGTCGCCGCGCGCACGGGTGCCGGAGAACCCTACGATCACGGACTGTGACGCGACGGGTGGCGCGGGCCGCGGGACGGCGGGGCCGCAGGTGAGCCCGGCCCTGACGACCGTGGACGTCGTCGTCATCGGTGCCGGGCAGGGAGGGCTGGCCACGGCCCACCACCTGCACCGCGCCGGGCTGCGCCCCGGGCACGGGTACGCGGTCCTGGACGCCGCGGACGGGCCCGGCGGGGCGTGGCGGCACCGCTGGCCCTCGCTGACGATGGCGCTGGTCAACGGAGTGCACGACCTGCCGGGGCTGTCGATGCGCGAGGCCCTGGGCCGGGTGGACCCGGGCGCACCGGCGGCGCGGGTGGTACCGGCCTACTTCGCCGCCTACGAGGAGACCCTGGGGCACCCGGTGCACCGGCCCGTGCGGGTGCGGGAGGTGCGCCCGGCGGGTCCCCGGCTGCTCGTCGCCACCGACGCCGGGCGCTACGCCGCGCGGGCCGTCGTCAACGCCACGGGCACCTGGACGCGCCCCTTCCGCCCGTACTACCCCGGCGCGGAGGGGTTCGCCGGCCGGCAGCTGCACACGGTGGACTACCGCGGGCCGGAGGAGTTCGCGGGGCAGCACGTGGTGGTCGTCGGCGGAGGCGTCTCGGCGGTCCAGCACCTGGCGGAGCTGTCCCGCGTCGCGGGCACCACGTGGGTGACCCGCAGCGAGCCGGTGTTCCACGAGCCGGACGCCGCCGGTGGGCTGGACGTCGAGGCGCGCCGGGCGGCGGTGGCGCGGGTGGCCGACCGGGTCGCGGCGGGCGCCCCGCCCGGCAGCGTGGTCTCGGCCACCGGCCTGGTCCTGACGTCGCAGGTGAGCGCGCTGCGGGAGGCGGGCGTGCTGAAGCCGCACCCGCCGTTCATGCGCGTCCTGCCGCACGGGGTGCGCTGGGCGGACGGTTCCGAGCAGGCCGCCGACGCGATCCTGTGGGCCACCGGGTTCCGCCCGGCGCTGGAGCACCTGCGCCCGCTGCGGCTGCGCGAGCCGGGTGGCGGGATCCTCGTGGACGGCACCCGGGCGGTGCGCGAGCCGCGGCTGCACCTGGTGGGTTACGGCCCGTCGGCGTCGACGGTGGGGGCCTCCCGGGCCGCCCGGGAGGCGGTGCGCGAGGTGCTCGCAGGGCGCTGACGCGCGATGGGTCGTCTCATTTTTTGAGATGGGCGTTTCACATGATGGACGAGGGGTTGGGGTGCCGCGATGCTCCCGCCATGAGCACCCCCGTCTCCGGAACCTCCGGCGCCCCCGCCTACCTGCACGGGTACGCCCCCCCGGTGCGCCGTTCGCACGGCCGGCGCACCGTCGTCAACTCCGCCTCGTACCTGCTGCCGCGGCTGCGCCCGGGGCTGTCCCTGCTCGACGTCGGGTGCGGCGTGGGCACCCTGACCGCCGACCTGGCGGCGCACCTCGCCCCCGGTCGCGTGGTCGGCGTCGACGCCTCCGCCGACGTCCTGGCCGCCGCCCGCGAGGCCGCCGACGCCCGCGGCGTCGTCGTCGAGCTGGCCGTCGCGGACGCCGGCGCGCTGCCGTTCGCCGACGGCGAGTTCGACGTCGTGCACGCCCACCAGGTCCTGCAGCACCTGCCGGACCCCGTCGCGGCGCTGCGGGAGATGCGCCGGGTGTGCCGGCCCGGCGGCACCGTCGCGGTGCGCGACGCCGACTACGCCACCGTGCACTGGCACCCCGCCGCCCCGGCGCTGGACGCCTGGCTGTCCGGGTACCGCGCGGCGGCCCGCAGCGCGGGCGGCGACCCGGACGCCGGCGCCCGCCTGCTGTCCTGGGCGCGCGCCGCGGGGTTCACCGACGTGGTGCCCTCGGCCTCGGTGTGGTCCTTCGCCACCGAGCAGGAGCGCGACTGGTGGGGCGGGACGTGGGCCGAGCGCACCGAGAACTCCGAACTCACGAACCGCTTGCGCGGCAGGGGGTTCAGTGAGGAGGACGTCGCCGCGGCGGCGGGTGCGTGGCGGGAGTGGGCGGCCGACCCGGACGGGTGGACGGCGATGGTGCACGGCGAGCTGCTCTGCCGTGCCTAGGGTTCGTGCGGGTCGGGTTCCGCGGCTGGCGGGAGTTCCCGGGGCCGGGCTCTCCGCCCGCGCCGGGGCTCTCGCGGGACCTCGCCGTGCAGAGGAGGCGCGGGCTCCGGACGCCCTGCCCCGGGAACTCCCGCCAGCCGCTCAGGGCACCGCAGGCCTGCTCCGGGTTCGCTCCGGTTCCGTCAGGGGAGGGGTTCGACCGCGGTGAAGGGGGCGGTGAGGACCCCGACGGGCGTCTGCACGTGGTAGCGGGTGCGGGCCCGGCGCAGCACGAAGCCGGACAGGCCGGCGTAGCGGCCCGTGCCGAGCAGTCGCACGGGCGTGCCGGCCGGCAGCGGCGGAGCGGCGGGGGTGGTCGCTCGCGCGTCGTGCAGCAGGCCGGCGCGCAGGGCGCGGTGGTCGGCGCGGTACTGCTCGCCCATCTCGGGGACGGGGACCTCGCGGCCGTCGAGGTGCCACGTCAGCAGGTGCTCGGCGGAGAAACCCCGGGCGCAGGCGCCGCAGGCCACCAGCCGGGCCGGTCGCCGGTGCCGCGTCACGGCGTGCCCCGCCGGGCACACCCCGCGCCAGCGCCCCGGCGGGCGCGGTGCGGAGGTGGTGCGGGTGCCCGTGCAGCCGATGCTCCGCGCGGTCGCGCGCCACACCGCGTCGTGCCCGTGCCGGGCGCCCACCAGGGCGTGCGCGATCTCGTGCAGCACGGTGTCGCGCACCTCCTCCGCCGAGTGCAGCCGCACGAGGGGGGCGCTCAGGCCGATCTCGCGGCGGTCCTCCCGGCACACCCCGGCGCGGGTGCGGGCGCGGTCGAGCACGACCGTCCAGCCGGCCAGCCCGTGCTCGGCCAGCAGGTCCTCGGCCATCGCCACCGCGTCCCCCACGTCCACCGCGTCATCCTGCCCCCACCCCGCCACCGTCCCGCCCCCACCCCGGGGGGGGGGGGGGGGGGGGGGGGGGGGGGGGGGGGGGGGGGGGGGGGGGGGGGGGGGGGGGGGGGGGGGGGGGGGGGGGGGGGGGGG
>NZ_JBKBCT010000125.1:0-5646 GCF_050871525.1 Kineococcus auxinigenes
CCCCCCCCGCGCCCGCGGCCCCCGCACCCCCGCCCCCCCCCGCGCGGGGTGATGAAGCTGTGCGCCAGTCCGTTGAGCACCGAGGGTAGGGGGTGCGGGAGGGGCGGGGTCAGTCGTCGGCGGGGACGGGCCACAGGTCCAGCTCGACGCGCAGGCCCGGCAGGGCCCGCTCCAGCTCCTCGCGCAGCTCCTCGCCCTCGCTGGCGTAGCGCTGCGACGAGCCGGGCGAGTCCCAGCCGCACAGGTCGGCGGGGTGGTGGTCGTCGAAGTACTGCTGCCAGCGCAGCAGGCGCGTGCGCAGCGTCTCGTCGAGGCCCAGGTGGTCCAGGTGGGTGGGCGAGAGCACGAACGCCCCCACGGAGGCGGGCGCCCACACGGGGGTCGGTGCCTCGTAGTCGCTCATCAGCCGCAACCGGTCGAACACGAACACGAGGGTAAGACCTGGTGACGGGTGCTCCCGACCACTGGGCGCGCAACCCCACCCACGCAGAGTGATCAATCTCCTCGGGGGTCAACGCAGGGTGACCGTCACCCGCCCCGTGGACTCCCGCAGCACCGCGTACCCGCCCTCGAAGTCCTGCCGCGACCGGTCCGGCCCGTCGGGGCGCGCCCCGGACACCGGCAGCCCCAGCGGCCCGGCCTCCCACCCCCGCGCAGCCCACTCCTCGCGCACCGCGCCCAGCACCGCGTGCGCCCCGGTGGCCGCAGAGGCGTACACCGAACCGCGCTCGAAGTGGTGGTAGCGGGCCCGCCCGTCGGGCGTGGTCAGCTCACCGGTGACCGGGTACCCCAGCGGCCCCGCCTCCCAGCCCAGGTCCTCCCACGCCTCGCGCAGCACCCCCGCGACGGCGTGCGCGCCGGTGGCCGGCGACCAGTACACCGAGCCGTGCTCGAAGTGGTTGTAGCGCCCGCGCCCGTCCGGGGGAGTCAGCTCGTCGGTGAGCGGGTACCCCAGCGGGCCCGCCTCCCAGCCCGAGCGCTCCCACGCGGTGCGGATCGCCCCGTGCACCTCGAACGCCCCCGTGGCCGGCGACCAGTACACCGAGCCGCGCTCGAAGTGGTTGTAGCGCCCGCGCCCGTCCGGAGCGGTCAGCTCGTCGGTGACGGGGAAGCCCAGCGGCCCGGCCTCCCACCCGCTGCGGGCCCACGCCTCGCGCACCGCGCCGTGCACCTCGAACGCCCCCGTGGCCGGCGACCAGTACAGCGAGCCGCCCTCGAAGTGCTGGTAGCGGCCCTCGCCGCCCGGGACGGGCGTCTCCGGCGTGCGCGGCTCGCCCAGCAGACCGCCCTGCCCGCCCAGGGACGTGTACCGGCTGCCGATCGGCGTGCAGTCCTCGAGCGCCGGCGCGCCGTGGACGCCGGTGCGCTGGTCGGTGGCGCTCGTCGTGGAGCACTCCCACGACGGGATCCGCCACGGCGGCGTGCACGTGACCACCCGGCACCACACCGGCCCGGTGCAGCGCACGTCCTGGTTGCACTGCCCGTACCGGAACCGGTTGCAGCACACCTTGCGCTGGTCGCACTGCCCGTCCGGGCCGCACCCGCACGAGCACGACGTGCAGCTCTCGGCGCAGAACGTGGTGCTCCCGCTGCACCCGCACGAGCAGTAGCTGTGGCAGTCCACGTAGTACCGGGCGCCGCCGCAGCAGAACCCCGCCCCGTCCGACTTCCACCAGCCGCCCACCAGGCTGCCCGGCGGGCACCGGTTGACCCCGCCGTTGATCGTCGCGCAGAACACCGTGTACCCCGACGAGCAGGTCGAGTCCGGCCCGCACACCACCGCGTACGCCGTGCCCGGCCGCGTCAGGTAACCCCACGGCCCCACCGCCAGCGCCGAGCCCACCACCGCCGTGCGCGCCAGGAAACCCCGCCGGCTGGAACGCGCCGCCAGCGCCAGCGCGAGCCGGTCCACCAGCGCACCCAGCCGCCCGGGCGAACCCGCGCGCCCACCGGCCTCGTCCACCCGCTCCAGCACCGTCACGACTCCACCCCCGCCTCGACCACGAGCGAGGCCAGCACCGCGCGCAACCGCGGCAGCAGCTCCACCCGCCGCGCGTGGCTGCCCAGGACCACGTACAGGCAGAACGCCCGCCCGGCGTGCTGGAAGAACCACTGCGCCCCCGACTGCCCCGCGATCGTGCGCTGCAGCTGCTCCGGGGCGAAGTCCGCCGCCTGCGGCCGCGGCAGCCCGCGGGTGGCGAACAGCGCCGTCGAGCACGCCGCCGGGTCGTGCTCGAACAGCGACACGAACAGGTCGCCCGCCCCCAGCGAGGCGGTCACCCCGCCGCCGAAGTCGCCGCGCACCGCCGGCAGCGGCACCGTCGCCGCGTGCAGCACCGGCCGCACCCGCGCCCCCGGCGCGTGTTCCTCCCCGCTGCGTCGGGTGATCCGCACCTCCCACCCGGGCGGGGCGTCCACCCCCACCCCGTGCGCCAGCACCTGCACGTCGACCTCCCCCTTCAGCCGGTGACCAGGGCCGCGACCTGCGCCGCGGCGGCCAGCGAGACGACGGCCGACGTGGCCGCCGCCGCCGTCCGGGCGGCGGGCGCTCGGCGCTCCAGCCCCCGGTGCGCGCGCGCCAGCCGCTGCGGCGTCGTGACACCGCGCAGCGCCAGGACGGGCAGCGCCCGCACCGTCCCGAACACCAGCCCGACCGCCGCGCCCGCGAGCGGGCCGCCGCCCAGCACGGCCAGCGCCAGCGCGGTGTGCAGGAGGGGGGAGGTGACGATCGTGACGACGCCCACGCCGAGCTGCGCGCCGTACCCCACCCCGTACACCCAGCCGCGGTAGCGGTGCAGCCAGTCCTCGTCGACCTGCCGGTGCCACGTCGGCAGCTGCGGCAGCCGGCCCGTCTCCACCGCCACCGACACCGCCGCGAACACCGCCAGCAGCGCCGTCGCCGCGACCGCCGCCGCCCGGTGCTCCAGCGGCAGCAGCGCGCCCAGCAGCCCCAGCAGGGCGCCCAGCGCCAGACCGCCCGCGGCGGAACCGGTGAGGTAGGCCGCCACCGTCACCGGCCAGCGGCTCGCGCGTCCCCGCTCGCCCAGCGGGGTGATGCTCGAGAGCATCGACTCGCCTCAAGGCGACCACGTGGAGCGCAGAGCGGCCACGGCCGCGGTCGGCAGCCCCAGCAGCAGCGCCCACGCCGTCGGCTCCACGCCTGCCGCCCCTCAGCCCTGCGGCCGCGGGGGCTCGACGAGCTCCTCGGCGGTCAGGTCCAGGCTGGGGTGGCCGGGCGCGATGCCCGCGGCGAGCAGCTCGCGGTCGGCGCGGGCCTCGCGGTGCGCGCCGTCACCGGTGTCCTCGCCGGCGTGGGCGTGGGCGTGCTGGTGGGCGTGGGCGCCGCGGCCGGCCAGTTCCCGGTCGCCGGTGGCCTCCGCGACCAGCCGCTGCACCTGCTCCCACGCCGTCGCGCTGCCCTCGCCGGACACCCGGCCCGTGGCGCCGTCGACGAGCACGAAGTACGGCGAGCCGGGCACCTCGTAGCCCTCCCACGCCGGCGTGGACATCACCACGTCCACCCCGTCGGCGGCCAGCGCCCGCACCGCCGTGGCGCTCTCGCGCTCCGCGCCCTGCGTGACCACCACCAGCCGGGTGCCCGCCGGCAGCCCCGCGCCCGCCGGGTCGCGCAGGCGCTCCCAGAAGCCCCGGCAGGTCAGGCAGCCGCTGGAGAGGAACGCCAGCAGGGTGTCCGGGCCCGCGCCCACCGCCACCTGCACGCCGTCGCCGTCGGGCGTCGTCCCGCTGACGGGAACCGCCGCGGCGCCGGTGACGCCCGCCGGGCCCACCACGCCCGGGCCCACCCCGAACGGCACGTCCACCGGCCCCGCCGACCGCGGCGCGGTGTCCTCCCGGCCCGCGCCCAGCGCGTGCAGGGAGCGCAGGATCTCCGCGTGGCTGCGCAGAAGCCCCGCCACCAGCAGCCCCAGCAGGGCCACGGCCACGGCGAGCGCGACGACGACGGCGGTCAGGACGGTGCTCACGAGGCGCTCCTGGTGGCTGCGGGGGCGGCGACGGTGGTGGCGGGGCGCTGCGCGGCCGCCAGGCGGGGGAGCGCGGTCAGGGACAGCAGCGCCAGCCACGCCACGAGCGCGACCAGGCCCGCCGCGGCCAGCGCCGCCGGCACCCCGGAACCCGCCGCGCCCACCAGGCCGGTGGGGCCGCCGCCGAGGGCGGTGGCGGCGCTCGCGGCCGCCAGCGCCGCGGTCACGGCGACGTGGGTGCGGGTGGGCGGCAGGTCCGGTTCCCCGAAGCAGCCGCAAGAGCTCAGCGGCGCGTCGCGCACGAGGGCCAGCACGACGAAGCCGGTGAACGCGGCGTAGGCGGCGGCGAGCGCCCACGCGGTGCCCGGCGCCCCCGCGAGCGCCGCAGCGGCCAGCGCGACCTCGCCGGCGCCGAGCAGCCGCACGAGCGCGCGGGAGGACGGCAGGTGCTGGGCGCGCAGGGCGCGCGCCGTCCCGTCCGGGCGGCGCAGCTTCGCGACGCCCGCGACCAGCAGCAGGACGGTGCCCGCCAGGTGCGGCACCAGCCACGTGTCCACGACGTCACGTTCGGTGATGGCCGTGGGCCGGGTCAAGCGGTTCGCCGAACCCGGCCCCGATTCCCCGGCCACGCCCCGCTACGGTCCCCGCACCGCCCGTCGACGTGTGGAGGTACTCGTGCAGGACACCGCGCAGGAGCTCGTGGACGGCGCCCCGCTGGGCGCACCGGGGTCGGTGACCGACCGCGCCGCCCCCGGCCCGCACGGGCCGGTGGACGTGCGCGTCCACGTGCCCGAGGGGACGCCCGTGCGGGCGCTGGTGTGGGCGCACGGCGGCGCCTTCGTGCACGGCGACCTCGACATGCCCGAGTCGGACGCCGTGGCCCGGACCCTGCAGCGCGCCGGGCACCTCGTCGTGACCGTGGGCTACCGGCTGGCCGGCGAGGGGACCCGGTGGCCGGTGCCCTCCGACGACGTCCTGGCCGCGTGGCGCTGGGGTCGCGAGCTGGCCGCCGCCGCGGGCGTGGACGCCGCGAGCACCTTCCTCGGTGGTGCCAGCGCCGGGGGGAACCTCGCCGCGGGAGCGGTGCTGCGGCTGCTGGAGGCCGGCGAGGAGCCGCCCGCCGGGGTGGTGCTGGCGTACCCGACGCTGCACGCGGTCCCGCCGGCCGCCTCGCCCGCGGCCGTGCGCGCCCTGGACGCCCTGCCGCCGGGGGAGGAGCGCTGGGAGGCGCCCGCCGTGCGGGAGATGTACGCCGCCCACGTCGGCGGCGACCCGGACGGCGCTCCCGCCGCGGTGACGCCCGGCACGGCGCCCCTGGAGGGGTTCCCGCCGGCGCTGGTGCTGGTCAGCGAGGTGGACGGGCTGCGCGGTTCCGCGGAGGAGTTCGCCGCGCGGCTCGTGGCGGCGGGCGTGCCGGTGACGTGCGTGCTGGAGCCGGGCACCCGGCACGGCCACCTCAACCGGCCCGAGGAGCCGGGGTTCGGCGCGAGCCTTCGCCGCGTCGACGCCTGGCTGCGCGCGGCCCCCGACCTCACCGCCCCCGCCTGACCCCGGCCCCCGTCTCGATCCGCCGTGGGGGGGGGGGGGGGGGGGCGGGGGGGGGGGGGGGGGGGGGGGGGGGGGGGGGGGGGGGGGGGGGGGGGGGGGGGGGGGGGGGGGGGGG
>NZ_JBKBCT010000126.1:0-5204 GCF_050871525.1 Kineococcus auxinigenes
GGTGATCTTGCACGGGTGAACGTTCAACCGTGCAAGATCACCGCGGGACTCGGGGGCGGGGGGTCAGGCGCCGGACTTCAGGGCGGCCAGGCGGGCCTCGACGTCCAGGTCGGCCGACAGGTCCTCCAGCTCGGCGAACCGCGCGTCCAGGGAGTCGGCCTGCAGCTCCGCCTGCCCGGCCACCCGCGCCTCCTCCCGGCGCACCCGCTCCTCGAAGCGCGACAGCTCCGAGGTGGGGTCCAGCACGTCGATCGAGCCGATCGCCGCCTGCACCTGCGACTGGGCCTGCGCGGCCTTCGCGCGCGCCACCAGCTGGTCGCGCTTGCCGCGCAGCTCCACCAGCTTCTCCTTCATCGACGCCAGCCCGCTCTTGAGCTTGTCGACGACCTCCGTCTGCGCCGCGATCTGCGGCGCCGCCGCGCTGACCTCCTGCTCGAAGGAGATCTGCCGCTTCAGCGCCAGCTTCGCCAGCTCGTCGAAGCGGTCCGCCTCCGCAGCCTTCCCCGCCGCGCGCAGCTCGTCCGCCTTGCGCGAGGCCGCCAGCGCCTTCGCGCCCCACTCCCGCACGGCGGCCACGTCGTCGTCGCGGTCGGCCTCCGCCAGGCGCAGGTTCCCGATGGTCTGCGCGATCGCCGCCTCCGCGTCGGCGATGTTCGCCGTGTAGTCCCGGATCACCTGGTCCAGGACCTTCTCCGGGTCCTCCGCCTGGTCGATGAGCGCGTTGACGTTCGCCCGCGCCAGCTGCGCGATGCGACCCAGGATCGACTGCTTCTGCGCCACGTCCCCGTCCTCCCCGCCGGCCGCGCCGGCGACTCGTGCTGCTCGTGCTGCCCCGACCCTCCCAGGCCCCGCCGGAGCGGGCAGCCCGGAACGGCCCTCAGAACCGCCCGCCCGCCCCGCGCCGGCCCCCGCCGGAGGAGCGCCGGCCGCCACCGGAGCCCCCGCCGAAGCTCCCGCCGAACCCGCCCGACCGGCGGCCGCGCCGCCCGCTCGGCCCCGGACCGCCCCACGAGCCGCCGAACCCGCCGAAGCCCCCGCCGAACCCGCCGCCCCACGAACCGCCGAACCCCGTGCGGCGCCGCCCACCGCCCACCAGCACGGCACCCAGCAGGTCCTCCAGGCCCGGGCCCGCCACCGTCCCCGGCGCACCCCACGAGGCCGCGTCGGCGCGCGCCAGCCGCCCGGCCTCCTCCGCCAGCGCGTCCGCCGTGCGCGCGTGCTGCAGCGCCGCCGCCGGGTCCTCCTGCGTCAGCGCCACCGCGCGCTCCAGGTGCCGGCGGGCCTCCGCCAGCCGGGTGCGGGCCGTGCCGCCCACCGCACCGCGCCGCGTGGCCACGAAGTCCTCCGCCGCGTCCACCTCCGCGCGCGCCGCCAGCAGCGCCTGCTCCAGCGCCGCCCGCTCCTGGCGGCGCTCGCGGGCCGTCGCCTCCACCGCGTCCCGCGCCGCGTCCAGCGCCCGCTCGGCCTCCACCACGCGGTGCAGCGCGCCCAGCGGGTCCTCGGCGCCCTGCTGCTGCGCCGAGGCGGCGACGGCGCGCGCGGCGGCCAGCGCCCCGGCCAGCTCCGCCGGCACCGGGGCGGAGGTCCCCGCGGGTTCGGCCGACGCGGCGCGCAGCCGGGCCAGCGCCACGGGCAGCTCCTGCACCGCGCGGCGCAGGTCGGTGCCGGTGCGCTCCACCGAGGCCAGCAGCTGCTCGGCCTGCGCCAGCGCCCCCTGGGCGGCGCGCACCGCGTCCACCACCTCGCCGGCGCGGGTGGGGTCGGCCAGCGCGCCGCGCGCCTCGAGGGCCGAGCGCTCCGCCAGGTCCAGGCGCTCGGACGCCTCCCCGGGCGCGTCCGCGACCGCTGCCAGGGCCGTGGTCCCGAACTCCGCGCCCAGCGCGTCCACCCGCTGCCGCGCGGGTTCCACCGCGGCGCGCAGGGCGGGCAGGCGCTCCTCCACGCCCGTCAGGACCTCCGGGGCGCGGCGCACCAGGTCGCGCAGCTCGTCGACGCCGGCGGAGGCGGCCTCCAGCGTCTCGTCCACGCGGCGGCAGTCCGCGACGATCCCGGTCAGCACCTCGCGGCGTCGCGCTTCGGTCTCCGGCTCGGCGTCGTCCAGGCCCTGCCGGGCGGTGAACGCCGCCGTCAGCGCGGTGCGCGCCTCGCCGAGCACGTCGCGGAAGCCCGCGGTGCGCTGCTCGCCGAACTCCGCGGTGGCGAACTCCAGCTCCTCGGCGCTGGAGCGCACCGCGTCGTCGGCGCGCACCAGCAGCGCGTCGGCGGTGCGGGCCAGGTCGGCGGTGCTCGTGCCGGCGAACTCGCCGCCCGCGGCGCCGGCCCGGCCCCCGGCCGCGCCGCGCCGGCGCGAGCGGGACAGGAGCAGCGCCCCGCCCCCGGCGACCACGACGGCGCCCGCGGCCGCCACCCCCCACGGGAACCCGCCGCCCAGCGCGCCGTCGATGGACTCCGCGCCGGCGACGACCGCGCCGCCCCAGTCGCCCTCCGCCAGGCGCGCCTCGGTGTCGCGGGCCACCTGCGCCACGTCCGCGTCGCTCAGCGGTGAGGCGTCGTCCACGGAGTACGCGAAGGCGCCCTCCTGCGTCGCCACCGCCAGCAGCACGTCGTCGACGCCCAGGCCGCTGACCGTGGCGGTCTCGTCGGCCCACTGCACGGGGTCGGCGCCGTCGAAGGACTCCACGAACACGACCCACAGCTGCACGCCCTCCTGCTGCTGCAGCTCGCGCAGCGCCGGCGTCACGTCCGTGCCGACCAGCGCCCCCACCCGGTCGGTGACCTGGTCGGGCACCCGGAACGGGTCGACCGCCGCGGCCGGCGCCGCGGCGGAGCACGTCAGCACCCCCAGCAGCAGGGCGGCCGCCACCGGGCGGCGGGCGTCGCGGGGGCGGGGCTCTCGCAGCACCGGGCCAGTCTGGCGCAGGGGCGTGCGGCGGGCCGGTCGAGGTGCGGGCCGGTCGAGGTGCGGGCCGGTCAAGGCGCGGACGGGCGGTGCCGATGGGAGGGAGCGCCCCCGCGCCCCGTCGAACCCCGGCGGACCCCAGGACCTTCGGAGTCGACGTGTTCGGACGCAAGAAGCAGACCGGTGCCGCAGTGCTGCCCCCGGGTGAGGTGCCCCGCGACGTGGAGGCCCTGGAGGCCGTCCTCGTCGCCTTCGACGAGGCCCGGTGCCAGGAGGACGTGCACCGCACCACCGCCCGGGTCGTCACCGGCGTCCTGGGCCTGGACTACGGCGCCGTGTGGTGCCCGCGGCCCGACGGGCGGTTCGTCATCGCCGCGGAGTTCGGTTCCGGGACAGCCGGGATGGCCCGCTCGCGCGGTGCCGCCATCGGCCCCGGCGACGGCTGGGGCGGGCGGGTCCTGCAGGAGCGCGAGCACGTGCACCTGACCGCGCAGTCGTCCACCAGCACGTGCCAGCGCTGGCGCGACGCGCGCGAGGCCGGCGCGGTCGAGGGCGCGTTGTTCCCCGTCGTCGAGGACGGCCGCGTCGTGTGCCTCGCCGAGTACTACCACCACGAGCCGCTGCCGTTCTTCGGCGCCCGTGCCGAGAAGTGGCGCACCATCGACCGCGTGCTGGCCAACGCCCGCCGCACGGTGCGCGACCGCGCGGCGCTGGCCGAGACCCTCGCCGACCGCGAGGCCGTCACCACCGTCGTCACCGCGCTGAACGACGGCCGCGACCGGGAGCAGGCGGTCCGCATCGCCCTGGACACCGTCCGGAGGGTGTTCGGCTGGGCGTACGGGTCGTTCTGGGCCCTGGACGAGTCCGAGGGCACCCTGAAGTTCTCCGTGGAGTCCGGCTCGGCCGGTGACGAGTTCCGCCGCGTGACGCTGGCCGCCTCGTTCGCGGAGGGCGTGGGGCTGTCCGGGCGTGCCTGGCGCTCCCGCGACCTGGTGTTCGTGCGCGACCTGGCCGAGGTCACCGACTGCGTGCGGGCCCCCGCCGCGCAGCGCGCCGGCGTGAAGTCCGGCGTGTGCTTCCCCATCGTCGTGGGTGGGCAGGTCGTGGGCACGATGGACTTCTTCGTCACCGAGTTCGTCGACCTGTCCGAGACGCGCGCGGCGGCGCTGCGCAACGTGGCCCAGCTGGTCTCGCAGCGCCTGGACGTGCTGCACCGCGCCGAGGCCGACGCGCAGAACTCCCGCGAACTGCTCGACACCGTCTCGCGGCTGCGCGACGCGGTCCTCGACGCCGGGCGGGTCGGGGACTCCGCCGCCGGGCAGGCCTCCGCCCTGACCGGCGAGGTGCACGCACTGGCGCAGGCCTCCCAGGCCGTCGGGGAGGTCATCAAGATCATCTCCGGGATCGCCGACCAGACGAACCTGCTGGCGCTGAACGCCACCATCGAGGCCGCGCGCGCCGGTGAGCTGGGCCGCGGTTTCGCGGTCGTCGCCAGCGAGGTCAAGGACCTGGCCCGCGAGACCGCCGACGCCACCCAGCGCGTCGCGCAGCAGATCGCCGGGATCCAGGTCTCCAGCGAGCAGGTGAGCGCCGGCATCGAGGGCACCGCCGCGATCATCCGCGAACTGGACGCGGTGCAGGCGCGCATCGGCGCCGTCCTGGACGAGCAGGTGCAGATGGCCAGCGCCTTCGAGGGGCGCTGACCCCCCGCTGACCCCGGCGGGGTCGTCCGCTCTCAGCGGACGGCCCTGCCGGCTCCGGCCCCGGCCGCTAGCGTCGGGAGGGTCCCGAGGCCGGAGGTCCCCGTGAGCAGCACCGCACCGCACGCGCCCCTGCTGCGCGAACTGCTCGGCGCGGTCCTGCGCGAGGAGCGCCGGGACCAGGGGCGGACCCTCGCCGACGTGGCCACCGCCTCGGGCGTCTCGCTGCCGCACCTGTCGCAGGTGGAGCGCGGCGGCAAGGAACCCTCCTCCGAGGTCGTCGCGGCGATCTGCGGCGCCCTGGGCCTGCCGGTCGCGGAACTGCTGCGCCGCGCCGCCGCGGAGCCGCTGGACCTCACCTCCTCGGGCGGGCGCGCGGTGCCGGCGGGGTTCACCGCCCCCGCGGCCGCCCCCACCGCCCACCTCTCCCTCGTCGCCTGACCCCGTACCCCCTCCCCTCATCTCCTCCCCACCCCGTGGTGGGGGGGGGGGGGGGGGGGGGGGGGGGGGGGGGGGGGGGGGGGGGGGGGGGGGGGGGGGGGGGGGGGGGGGGGGGGGGGGGGGGGGGGGGGGGGGGGGGGGGGGGGGGGGGGGGGGGGGGGGGG
>NZ_JBKBCT010000127.1:0-5035 GCF_050871525.1 Kineococcus auxinigenes
CCCCCCCCCCCCCCCCCCCCCCCCCCCCCCCCCCCCCCCCCCCCCCCCCCCCCCCCCCCCCCCCCCCCCCCCCCCCCCCCCCCCCCCCCCCCCCCCCCCCCCCCCCCCCCCCCCGGGGTGGGGAGGTGGTGGGGGTCAGGCGGGGCAGCCGGCGGGGTCGGTGTACTGCTCGGCGTCGGCGAAGACGGCGTCGGAGACGCTCGAGGCGCCGCCGACGACCACCAGGTAGCAGGGGCGCAGGCGCTGCAGCTCGGCGCGGGTGGCGGCCGGCAGGGAGTCGCGCTCGGTGAGCAGCAGCGGCCCGGCGCCGAGGGAGGAGGGGCCGGCGGCCAGCGCGTCCGGGAAGGACGTGCCGGAGGCGAGGAAGACGATCGGGGTGTTGTCGTACTCCCAGATCGCCGCGGACACCTCCGCCGCGGTCTCGTAGCGGTCCCGTCCGGACAGGCGCAGGTTGCCGCGCTCGGTCGTGGCCGACTTCAGCTGGAAGCCGCTGCCCGTCCAGGCGGAGGAGGTCGCCGTCTTGACGGGGGTGTCGCCCTGGGCGGCGGCACTGCCGGCGGTGGCGAGCGCGGCACCGGCGAGGGTGGTGGCGGCGAGGGCGGCGGCGAGCTTCAGACGCACGGGGATCACTCCGGGAGGCGAGGAGGGGCTCGCACGGTGGTCACCGTGCGTGTCCACGACTGTGCCGGTGCACACCGCCCGCTCAGGTCCCCGACAGCCGCCGCCTGCGCCGGACGGGCGAGCACGTCACACGTTCCTCCGCCGGGCATCGCACCAGGTGCAACGACCACCACGCTGAGCGACGAACGGAAGAGCTCGGATCAGCGCACCCGCCGGACCAGCGCCCGCACGGCCCGGTACCCCACGACCCCGCCCAGCACCCAGGGCGCGGCGACGACGACCGGGTCCAGCACCTGGTGGTGCACGTCCGCGCGCCCCCGCCCCACCCGGGAACGCCACCCGTGGTGGGTCAGCTCGGCGCGCACGCCGGTCTCCGTGACGGGGTCGTCCGGGTGCCGGCTCGCGAAGGACCGCACCGTCTCCTCCAGCGAGTCCACCCGGTCCGCGGCGATGAGCAGCAGCCAGTGCGCGGTGCGGGCCTCGCCGTAGCGGTACGCGCAGCGGCGCACCGCGCCCGAGGCCCCCTTCAGCGGCGTGGCGGTGCCGAACACCGGCGTCAGGAACGCGTGCTCGATCGAGCGCTCGCGCGGGAACCGCTCGGGCTGGCGCTCGGGGAACTCCCAGTGCGCGCCGTTGAGGTCCGGGTCGAAGCGCTCGCGCGGGAACGACGGGCGGTCCGCCGGGTCCAGGTCCACGCCCCAGCCGGGGATCCGGGCGCGCAACTGCTCGGGCGTCTCCGGCAACGGGGGTTTGGCGGCGGTGTACGTGTACGCGGGGTTCTCGGGGTCCACGTCCGCGAGGTCGGTGCCCTCGAGGCGGGTCTGGCGCGGCTCGGTCACGTCGGCTCCTCCTGCTCAGCTCGCGCCCGGCACGACGAGCGGCTTGATGCAGCCGTCGAGCTTGGACGAGAAGACGTGGTACCCCTCGGCGACGTGCTCCAGGGGGAAGCGGTGCGTGACCACCTCGCGGGGCGTGAGGTGGCCGTTGCGGACGTGCTCGAACATGCGCGGCCACTGCCGCTTCACGGGCGTCTGGTTCATCCGCAGCGTCAGGCCCTTGTTCATGGCGTCGCCGAACTTCACGGCGTTCGGGACGGGCCCGTAGGCACCCATCACGGAGATCGTGCCGCCCTTGCGGACCGCGTCGATCGCCCAGTTCAGCGCGATCGGGGAACCGCCCTGCAGCTTCAGCTTCGCCCCGGCGACGTGCTGCAGGAAGTTGCCGTCCGCCTCGGCGCCCACCGCGTCGATGACCGCGTCGGCGCCGAGGTACCCGGTGATCCGCTTCAGGTGGACGACGACGTCGTCGTGCTCGGTGAAGTCCACGGTCTCCGCGTGGGCCATCGTGCGCGCCTTCTCCAGGCGCTCGGGCAGCTGGTCCACCACGATGACGCGCCCGGCCCCCATGAGCCAGGCCGACTGCGCCGCGAGCAGGCCCACCGGGCCCGCCCCGAGCACCACGACGACGTCGCCCTCGACGATGTCGGCGAGCTGCGCGCCGAAGTACCCGGTCGCCGCGGCATCGGTGAGCACGACCGCGTCCTCGTCGTGCATCCACTCCGGGATGCGCGCGGGGCCCACGTCGGCGAACGGGACGCGCACGTACTCGGCCTGGCCGCCGTCGTACCCGCCGGCGGTGTGGGAGTAGCCGTAGATCCCGCCCACGGCGGTCGCGTTGGCGTTGACGTTGTGGCAGTTCGACTGCAGCCCGCGCGCGCAGTAGTAGCAGGAACCGCAGAAGATGTTGAAGGGCACCATGACCCGGTCCCCCACCTGCAGCTTCTCCACCGACGGGCCCACCTGGTCGACGACGCCGATGAACTCGTGCCCGAAGGTGGTGCCGGGCCGGGTGTCGGGGATCGCGCCGTGGTAGAGGTGCAGGTCGGAACCGCAGATCGCAGCCAGCGTGACCCGCACGATCGCGTCGTTCGGGTGCTCGATGCGCGGCGGGTCCTTCTCCTCCGCGCGGACGCGGTACGGACCGCGGTAGACCATGGCTCGCACCAGCGGTTCCCCGTTCACCCTGGAGGCGGCCGGCTGCCGGACCTCGTCGGCGCCCACTGTGCCCCCGCGGTGGCGGGCCCGCACCCCCGCGGTTCAGCCGCCGTCCCGCCGCGGGGACGGGGGGCGGCCGCGGCGGGGCAGGTCGCCGGCGTCGGCGGGCATCCGCCCGGCCCGGCGCAGCGCCTCGCGCAGGACGAACTCCGCCTGGGCGTTGACGCTGCGCAGGTCGTCCGCGGCCCAGCGCGCCAGGGCCTCGTGCACGGCCGGGTCCAGGCGCAGCAGCACCTGCTTGCGGCCGCGCCCCCGCGGCGGAGCCCCGTCCGCGGCTCCGCCCGCTGCGCTCACCCGTACAGCGTGCCGGTGTTGACGACGGGGGTGGCCCGCCCGTCCCCGCACAGCACGACCAGCAGGTTGCTGACCATCGCGGCCTTGCGCTCCTCGTCGAGCTCGACCACGTCGAGCTCCTGGAGCCGCGCCAGGGCCAGTTCCACCATCCCGACCGCACCGGCGACGATCTGCTCGCGGGCGGCGACGATCGCGGAGGCCTGCTGGCGCTGCAGCATCGCCTGGGCGATCTCCGCGGCGTAGGCCAGGTGCGTGATGCGCACCTCCACGACCTCCACCCCGGCGACGGCGACGCGGGCGGCGACCTCGTGGGCCAGCTCGTCGGCGACGACGTCCGTCGAACCCCGCAGGGAGGTCCCGCCGGCGGCGGGCGCGTCGTAGGGGTGGGTGGTGACGACGTGGCGCAGCGCGGACTCGCTCTGCATCTCCACGAACTCGTCGTAGTCCTCCACGGCGAACGTGGACTGGGCGGTGTCGGCCACCTGCCACACGACGATCGCGGCGACCTCGACGGGGGAACCGGTGGCGTCGTTGACCTTCAGCCGGCCGGTCTCGAAGTTCCGCACCCGCACCGAGACGCTCACCGTGGTGGACAGCGGCACCACCATGACGAGCCCGGGGTCGCGGACGGTGCCGGTGTAGCGGCCGAAGAACTGCACGACGCGCGTCTGGCCGGGGTTCACGGTGCGCAGCGAGGTCAGCAGCACGAGCGTCGCCAGGCCCGCGAGGGCGGCGAGCACCCAGGCCGCCACCCGCAGGTCCGCCACGGCGAACCCCAGGCCGGCCAGCGCCAGCGCCAGCACGGCGGGGACCGCGACGGCCAGCAGGGCGCGGGCGCCGTGCAGGTGGGGGGCGGGGCGCTCGGCGATGTCGACGCGGGCGCCGTCGTGGCCGACGGGGGTGGTGGCCGGCGGGGCGGCGGAGGGGGCCTGGTCGTCGGCGAGGCGTTCCTGGGCGGAGCGGGCCTGGACGGTGCGGGACACGGTGCTCTCCTCTCGAGCGGGTCCCTAAAGTGATATCACTTTGCTAACTGGGTGTCGAGGCCCGCGCACCGGCCCCCGCGAGGGGGCAGGCTGGGGGCGTGGCAGCACGCGAACTCGTCGTCCTGGGCACCGCCAGCCAGGCACCCACCCGCACCCGCAACCACAACGGCTACCTGCTGCGCTGGGACTCCACCTCGGTGCTGTTCGAGGCCGGCGAGGGCACCCAGCGGCAGATGGTGCTGGGCGGGGTCGCCTCCCCCCGGGTGGAACGGATCTGCGTGACCCACCGGCACAACGACCACTGCCTGGGCCTGCCGGGCGTGCTGAACCGGATGGCGCTGGACTCCCCCGGCCGCTCCGTGACCGTGCACGGCCCCGAGGAGGCCGTGCCGCACCTGCGCGCCCTGGCCGCGGTCGCCGACGCCGACGTCGACGCGTGCGTGCAGGGGGTGCCGGTGCGCGCGGAGGACGTCCCGGTCACCGAGGTGGCGGGCTGCGCGGTGACGGCCCGGGCGCTGGACCACCGCGTGCCCGCCGTGGGGTACCGGCTCACCGAACCCGACGGGGTGCGGTTCCGGCCGCAGGCGCTGGCGGCGGCGGGGATCGCCGGCCCGGACGTGCGCGTGCTGCAGCGCGAGGGCGAGCTGCGCGGGGTGCGGCTGGCCGACGTCACCGAACCCCGGCCGGGTCAGGTGTTCGCCCTCGTGATGGACACCCGCGCCTGCCCCGCGGTGGAGCACCTGCTGCGCGGCGCCGACCTGGCGGTCGTGGAGTCGACCTACCTGCACCGCGACGAGCGGCTGGCGCAGGAGTACGCGCACCTGACCGCGCGGCAGGCCGGCGAGGCGGCGGCGCGCGCGGGCGTGCGCCGGCTGGTGCTCACGCACTTCTCGGCCCGCTACGGGGACCTGGACGAGCTCGGCGCCGAGGCCCGCGAGGCGATCGCGGGCCTCGGCGCCGGGACCGAGGTGCACGTGGCGGGGGGGGGGGGGGGGGGGGGGGGGGGGGGGGGGGGGGGGGGGGGGGGGGGGGGGGGGCGGGGGGGGGGGGCGCGCGGGCGGGGGGGGGGGGGGGCCTCGGAGC
>NZ_JBKBCT010000128.1:0-4289 GCF_050871525.1 Kineococcus auxinigenes
CGACCCAACACCCCGCCCCCCGCACCCCGCCCCCCGCGGTCAAAGCCCCCTTTCCACACCACACCCCACAACCACCACCGCGAGGGCGGAGGGCGGAGGGCGAGGAAGGGTGCAGGGAGGGGGGACGCCGACGGCCCCCGGCGCGGGGTGCGACGGGGGCCGTGACGAGGTGGTGCGGGCCGGGGCCTCAGATCGTGACGATGCTGAGCTTGCCCTTGCCGTAGCGGGCCACCTTGACGTCCAGGTCCAGGCGGCTGCCCGTGCTCGTGGCCCACTGGGTCACGTCCGGGCGCAGGACCTCGCCCGGGGCGTAGGCGGCGTGCAGCTTCAGGTGCGGGGCACCCTCCACGTTGAACAGCGAGGCCATGATGTTCAGGACCTCGTTGGCGTTGACGCGCAGCGCCTCCGAGAGTTCCCCGTCCTCGATGGCGGCCTCGCTGGCCCCGGGGGGCAGCAGGCCGATCGAGGCACCGGCGTGGGCCGCCAGCGCGAAGTCGAACACCGCGACGGCCGCCGAGCGCAGGTGGTCGTCGACGTACAGGCCGACCGCCGCACCGGGCTTGCCGCCCACCGGGCACGGGGTGCCCGGGGAGACCTCGACCTCGCGGCCGAGCAGGTCCTCCAGCAGGTTGCGGATCGCCAGGTTCGACGGCAGCGGGCTGGAGTCCATCGTCACCGCGGGCCGCTCGGCCGCGGGGGCCGCAGCGGGAGCCGCGGCCACCGCGCCGCCGCCGTTCAGGACCGGCGACAGGGCCGCGGCGAACGCCTCGGGCGTGAACGGCTTGGCGATGAGGAACAGCGCGCCGGCGGCGGCCGCCTTCTCGCGCATCTCCTCCGAGCCCTCCGAGGTGACGAAGCCGAACGGCACGTCGAGGCCGGAACCGCGCAGGTTCTGCAGCATCTCGTAGCCGGAGGCCTCGGGCATGTTCCAGTCCGACAGGACGATGTCGGGGTTCTCGGCGCGGACCGCCTCGAAACCCTCCTTGCCGTTCTCGGCCTGGACCACGTCGACCCAGTCGAAACCGGCCTGGCGCAGGGTGCGGATGACGATCTGCCGCATGACGCGGCTGTCGTCCACCACGAGGGCCTTCATCGTCACGCCCCCGATCCGGACAGCCACACGATGAAGGTGATCCAGTGCCCCTGCCAGTTCGCGTCCAGGCGGGCCGCGCAGCGGCTGTTGGAACGCGGCAGCGGCGGCGCCTCGGCGATGGCGGGCAGGCCGAGGGCGCCGGCGTCGGGAACCAGGGCCTTGATGTTGCCGCCGATGATGTTGGCGACCTCGCCGAGCGCGTCGTACACGTCGTCGTCGACCAGGTCCGCCTCGTCCTCCTGCAGGAGGGCGGCGGCCAGCGGCTTGGTGGCCGCCTTCTGGACCAGGACCGTCACCAGGCCGGGACGGGCGCCGGAGATGCCGACGCTCGCGCACAGCAGCGGGGCGGGGACCTCCTGCGGGTCGAACGCCGGCAGCAGGGGCTCGACGTGGCCGAAGTACGACTGCCACATCTGGTCCACGATCTGCGCGAGCGCCTCGTCCTCGACGTAGTCGCCGACCTGCTCGAACTGCTCGATCTCCTGCGTCATGCCGTCACCTCCGGCAGCAGGCCCAGCAGGGCCAGCTTCTCCTCCAGCGCCTCCACAGTGAAGGGCTTGATCAGGTACTCGTGGGCACCGGCGGCGAGCGCGCGGACGATCTGCCCGTGCTCGGCCTCCGTGGTGACCATCATGATGCTCAGCGAGCGGTACTCGCGGACGGCGCGGACCTGGGTGACGAACGTCAGCCCGTCCATCACCGGCATGTTCCAGTCGACTGTCGCCAGTTCGGGCAGCGGGCCCTCCTGGAGGACCTTCAGCGCCTCGGCGCCGTCGGCCGCTTCCACGGTCTCGTACCCCAGCTTGCGCAGCGCGCCCGCGATGATCTTCCGCATGGCGCGGGAGTCGTCGACGACCAGTGCCTTCATGTTCCTGTCCTCTCAGTTCTTGGGGCGGTGGACGGAGACCCGTCCGATGAGTTGGCGTTCCCAGTTGTCGTCGACGCCCAGGGTGGTTTCGGCGCCTCCCAGGAAGAGGTAGCCGTCCGGCTTGAGGGCCCTGCGGACCCGGCCGAGGATGTCCCGCTTCGTGGGCAGGTCGAAGTAGATGAGCACGTTGCGCAGGAAGACCACGTCGAACTGGCCCAGCGCGGCGTAGCTGCTGGTGAGGTTCAGCTGCTGGAACCGCACCATCCGGCGGATGTTCTCGTTGACCTGCCAGTTCATGCCCGTCCGCGTGAAGTGCCGGACCAGCATGGGGGCGGGCAGGCCCCGGTTGACCTCGAGCTGGGAGTAGGTCCCGGCCTTGGCCTTCTCGAGGACCTCGCTGGACAGGTCCGTCCCCAGGATCTCCGCGCGCCAGCCCTCGGCGATCAGGGAGTCCTGCAGCCCGATCGCCAGGCTGTAGGCCTCCTGGCCGGTGGACGAGGCCGCCGACCAGATCCGCACCGAGCGGGTGGAGGCGCGCGACTGCTTCAGCGCCGGCACCACCGTGGTGGAGAACGCCTGGAACGGGGCGCCGTCGCGGAACCACGACGTCTCGTTCGTCGTCAGCGCCTCGACGATCGCGACCTGCGTGCGGCGGTCGGGCCGCAGGCGCACGCCGTCGACGTAGGCGTTGACGTCCGCGGCTCCGGCCGCGCGCGCCAGCGGCACGAGCCGCGACTCGACGAGGTACTCCTTGCCCTTCTCCAGGACGATCGCGCTCTCCTTGCGGACGAGCGTGCAGACCCACTCGAAAGCCGTGGGGGTCAGTGCCATGTCACCACCTGCCAGTAGTGGGTCGGGCCGCTGCAGCGGCGGTGCGGTTCGCCGGCGGTGCCGCCGGCGCGAGGGCGCCCACCCGGCCCGCACCCGCGGTGAGGACGGTGGAGCGGACAGCGGTGGGGGGCAGTGCCGCGCGGGCGCCGCCGAGGCGGCGCAGCAGGGCGTCGGGGATCGCGCCGAGCGGCAGGACCTCGTCGGCGATGCCCTCGCGGGCCACCGCGCCGGGCATCCCCCACACGACGGAGGTGGCCTCGTCCTGGACGACGACCTGCCCGCCGGCCGCGGCGACGGCCTTGCAGCCGAGCTTGCCGTCGGAACCCATGCCGGTGAGGATCAGCGCGAGCAGGTCCCCGCCGAACGCGGCCACCGCGGAGCGCACCATGACGTCCACGGCCGGCCGGCAGAAGTTCTCCGGCGGCCCCTGCTGCAGCTTCACGACGAGCGCGGTGCCGCGCCGCACGACCTCCATGTGGAAGTCGCCGGGCGCCACGTACACGGTGCCGGCCACGACCTCCTGGCCGTCGGCGGCCTCCACGACGGTGAGCGCGCTGACCTTGTCCAGGCGCTGGGCGTACATGCGGGTGAACACCGGCGGCATGTGCTGGGTGACGAGGACGGGGACGCCGAGGCCGGCGGGCAGCTTGGCCAGCACGCTGGACAGCGCCTCGGGGCCACCGGTGGAGGAACCCACGACGAGCGCCCGCGGCGTCCCGGCGGCGCCGGTGCGCGAGCGCACGGCGACGGGCGCGGCGGGACGGGCGACGGCGGCCGCGTGCGGTGCGGCGACCCCCGGGACGAGCGCCTTGATCTTGGGGATGAGCTCGGCGCGCACCGACTCCATGGACTCGCTGACGCTGCCGACGTTGGCGGGCTTGGTCACGTAGTCCGAGGCGCCGGAGGACAGCGCCTCCAGGGTGGCGCTGGCGCCGCGCTCGGTGAGCGTGGAGAACATGACGACCGGGAGCCGGCGGTCGAGGCGGCGGATCTCCTTGATCGTCTGCAGGCCGTCCATGACGGGCATCTCGATGTCGAGGGTGACCGCGTCGGGCTTGAGCTGCTGGATCTTGTCCAGGGCGACCTTGCCGTTGGGGGCCGTGCCGACGACCTCGATGGCGGGGTCGGAGGCCAGGACGTCGGTGACGATGCGCCGCACGACCACGGAGTCGTCGACGACCAGGACGCGGATCTTCTCGCGCACGCTGCACCCGGCCCTTCGCTCGGCGCGCCCCCGGTGGGCGGCTCACTACTCCATCGGCGCGAGCGGGCGAACCTTGAACCCCGCACGGGCAGCGGCGGGGAAGACGGGGGACACGCCGGGACGGCGTGCGGGCGGGCGCGGGAGTGGCGTGGTACCACCACCCCTCCCCCGGGGGGGGGGGGGGGGGGGGGGGGGGGGGGGGGGGGGGGGGGGGGGGGGGGGGGGGGGGGGGGGGGGGGGGGGGGGGGGGGGGGGGGGGGGGGGGGGGGGGGGGGGGGGGGGGGGGGGGGGGG
>NZ_JBKBCT010000129.1:0-4101 GCF_050871525.1 Kineococcus auxinigenes
CGGCGCGCGGGGGGCGCCCGCGCCCCCCGCGGGGGGGGCGGCGGGGGGCCCCCGCCCCCCTCGGTGCGTCCCCGGCCGGGCACCTGGTTGGATCGGCACCCCGACCCCACGGAGAGGTGGACCTGCGGTGGCCGAGCGCGCCTGCTTCCTCATGCACCTGCGTCCCGAGCTGGTGGACGAGTACCTCACCGCCCACGAGCACGTCTGGCCCGAGATGCTCGAGGCCCTCAGCCGCGCCGGCTGGCGCGACTACTCGCTGTTCCTGCGCCGCGAGGACGGCCTCGTCGTCGGCTACTGCGTGGCCGACGACTTCGAGGCGGCCGTGGCGGCCATGGACCGCGAGGAGGTCAACGAGCGCTGGCAGGCCACCATGGCCCGCTTCTTCGCCACCGGCGAGCACCCGGACCGCTCCATGGAGCGGCTGGAGGAGTACTTCCACCTGGCGTGAGCCGCCCGGCCCCGCCGCCCGGACGGGGCGGGGCCGGCGGGCGGGCTCAGCGGCCGCGGGCCTCCTGCTCGCGGCGGGCCACGGCCTCGGGCAGCGCCATCATGCGCGGCGGCGGCGCCAGGACCCGCACGTTCGGCTTGACGTTGGTCATGACCGTGGCGTTCGGGCCGATGACGGCGTCGTCGCCCACGGTGACCCCGCCGACGACCACGGCGCCGGCCCCCACCGACACGCCCCGCCCCAGGACGGGCGCCTGCTGGGCGAAGCGCTCGCCGTCGCCCATGCCCGCACCGATGGACACGCCCTGGCGGATGATGCAGTCGTCGCCGATGCGGCTGCGCGGGTGGACCACGATGCCGTTCTGGTGGGCGATGCGCACCCGCCGGCCCAGGACCGTGGTCGGCGGCAGCTCGATGCCGTACAGGTTGCGCACGACCACGTGGCCCAGGGAGCCCAGCTTGCGGCCCACCGGGCGCGCCCACGCCGGGAGCGCCTCGCTGCGGGCCCACGCCCCCAGGCGGTGCACCACCACGGCGTGGGTGCCCGGCCTCAGCGCGCCGCCGTTGACCGCCACGTCCTCCCGCAGCTGCGCCAGCAGCCCGATCCGCTCGTCACCGGTGCCGGCCGCCCCCGCGGCCCCGCCCGCCGCCCCCGCGCCGCCCGGCCCCGTCGAGCCCGTCCCGGTCACCTCGTCCGTCTGCACGTGCCGCCCCCCTCGTCGTGCCGGCGTCCCGTGCCGCCGGCGGTGCGTCCCCGACGCTACGGGAGGACGGTGGCCGCGGGGCACGGCTCCGGCCCCCGGTCGCCGGAGTGTCGCCCGCTCGCCGTCCGCCCCTGGCGAACGCCGTGGCGGAACACCCCCCGCGGGGCGCAGGTTGGACAGGGAGACAGGGTCACGGCCCCTTCCGGGTGCCTGCGGCGACGCGGGCGACGTGAAGGTGTCGGGGCCCGGGACTAGCATCGGAACGGTCCGTGGGGGATGGTCCCCCGAGGACCCGACCACCCGCGAGGAGCGCCGCATGTTCGAGAGGTTCACCGACCGCGCCCGACGGGTCGTCGTCCTGGCCCAAGAAGAGGCCCGGATGCTCAACCACAACTACATCGGGACCGAGCACATCCTGCTCGGCCTGATCCACGAGGGCGAAGGCGTCGCAGCGAAGGCCCTCGAGTCGCTGGGCATCTCCCTGGACGCCGTCCGCGAGCAGGTCCAGGAGATCATCGGGCAGGGCCAGCAGGCCCCGTCCGGCCACATCCCCTTCACCCCCCGCGCCAAGAAGGTGCTGGAGCTGTCCCTGCGCGAGGCGCTGCAGCTCGGGCACAACTACATCGGGACCGAGCACATCCTGCTCGGCCTCATCCGGGAGGGCGAGGGGGTCGCCGCCCAGGTCCTCGTCAAGCTCGGCGCCGACCTCAACCGCGTCCGCCAGCAGGTCATCCAGCTGCTGTCCGGCTACCAGGGCAAGGAGCCCGCCACCGCCGGCGGTCCCCAGGAGGGCACCCCCTCCGGCTCGCTGGTGCTGGACCAGTTCGGCCGCAACCTCACGCAGGCCGCCCGCGAGGGCAAGCTGGACCCGGTCATCGGCCGCGACCCGCAGATCGAGCGCGTCATGCAGGTCCTGTCGCGCCGCACCAAGAACAACCCGATCCTCATCGGCGAGCCCGGCGTCGGCAAGACCGCCGTCGTCGAGGGCCTGGCCCAGTCCGTCGTGCGCGGCGAGGTGCCCGAGACCCTCAAGGACAAGCAGATCTACACCCTCGACCTCGGCGCGCTCGTGGCGGGCTCCCGCTACCGCGGCGACTTCGAGGAGCGCCTGCGCAAGGTCCTCAAGGAGATCCGCACCCGCGGCGACATCATCCTGTTCATCGACGAGATCCACACCCTCGTCGGGGCCGGTGCCGCCGAGGGTGCCATCGACGCCGCCAGCATCCTCAAGCCGATGCTCGCCCGCGGTGAGCTGCAGACCATCGGGGCCACCACCCTCGACGAGTTCCGCAAGCACATCGAGAAGGACCCGGCCCTGGAGCGGCGGTTCCAGCCCATCCAGGTGCCCGAGCCGACGCTGCCGCACGCGATCGAGATCCTCAAGGGCCTGCGCGACCGCTACGAGGCGCACCACCGGGTCTCCATCACCGACGCCGCCCTGGTCGCCGCCGCCACCCTGGCCGACCGCTACGTCAACGACCGCTACCTGCCCGACAAGGCGATCGACCTGATCGACGAGGCGGGCGCGCGGTTGCGCATCCGCCGCATGACCGCACCGCCGGACCTGCGCGAGTTCGACGAGCGCATCGCCGACGTGCGCCGCGAGAAGGAGTCCGCGATCGACGCGCAGGACTTCGAGAAGGCGGCCTCGCTGCGCGACAAGGAGAAGAAGCTCCTGGCGCAGAAGGGCGAGCGCGAGAAGCAGTGGAAGTCCGGCGACATGGACGTCATCGCCGAGGTCGACGAGGAGCTGATCGCGGAGGTCCTGGCCACGGCCACGGGCATCCCGGTCGTCCGGCTGACCGAGGAGGAGTCGGCGCGCCTGCTCAACATGGAGGCCGAGCTCCACAAGCGCGTCATCGGCCAGAACGACGCCATCAAGGCGCTGTCCCAGGCCATCCGGCGCACCCGCGCCGGCCTGAAGGACCCCAAGCGCCCCGGCGGCTCGTTCATCTTCGCCGGTCCCACCGGCGTCGGTAAGACCGAGCTGGCCAAGGCGCTGGCGGAGTTCCTCTTCGGCGAGGAGGACGCGCTCATCCAGCTGGACATGAGCGAGTTCTCCGAGAAGCACACCGTCTCGCGGCTGTTCGGCTCCCCGCCCGGCTACGTCGGGTACGAGGAGGGCGGCCAGCTGACCGAGAAGGTGCGCCGCAAGCCGTTCTCCGTCGTCCTGTTCGACGAGGTGGAGAAGGCCCACCCGGACATCTTCAACTCGCTGCTGCAGATCCTCGAGGACGGCCGCCTGACCGACTCGCAGGGCCGCGTGGTGGACTTCAAGAACACCGTGATCATCATGACGACCAACCTGGGGACGCGGGACATCTCCAAGGGCGTCGGGACCGGGTTCGCCGCGGGGTCGCAGACCAAGCAGACGAACTACGACCGGATGAAGTCCAAGGTCAACGACGAGCTCAAGCAGCACTTCCGGCCCGAGTTCCTCAACCGCGTCGACGACATCGTCGTCTTCCCGCAGCTGACGCAGGACGAGATCATCCAGATCGTCGACCTGTTCCTCGCGCGGCTGGACGAGCGCCTCAAGGACAAGGACATGGGCATCGAGCTCACCCCGTCCGCCAAGGTGCTGCTGGCGACCAAGGGCTACGACC
Organism: Kineococcus auxinigenes; assembly: GCF_050871525.1. NCBI lineage: Bacteria > Bacillati > Actinomycetota > Actinomycetes > Kineosporiales > Kineosporiaceae > Kineococcus > Kineococcus auxinigenes. Next base: position 3,758 of record NZ_JBKBCT010000129.1, read on the forward strand.
CCGTCCTGGGGGCGCGCCCGCTGCGCCGCACGATCCAGCGCGACATCGAGGACGTCCTGTCCGAGAAGATCCTCTTCGGCGACCTGCGCCCCGGCCAGATCATCTCGGTCGACACCGAGGGCGAGGGCGCGGAGCAGAAGTTCACCTTCGAGGGCACCACCAAGGAGGACGTGCCGGTCACGCTCTCCCTGGGCAAGGGCACCGACGGGCAGTGAGCCCGCCCGGCGGGCGGGGCGTGCCGCGCCCCGCCCGCCGGCCCTCCAAGCCCCCCACCAACTATCCCCCGCGCCCACCCACCACCCCGCAACCCCCCACTCCCCCCCGGCGCCCAAACCGTTTACCCC
>NZ_JBKBCT010000012.1:0-63616 GCF_050871525.1 Kineococcus auxinigenes
GCCGCGACGAGCGTGCGCCCAGGGCTGATGAGCGGGGTCCTCGCCGTGAGGGTGGCGCAGGCCGTGACGAGCGCGCGCCGCGTCGGGACGCGCGCACGAGCGGTGACCGCGAGCGCTTCGACCAGCGTGGGCCGCGCCGCGAGGGTGGGTTCCGCCGCGACGAGCGTGCGCCCAGGGCTGATGAGCGGGGTCCTCGCCGTGAGGGTGGCGCAGGCCGTGACGAGCGCGCGCCGCGTCGGGACGCGCGCACGAGCGGTGACCGCGAGCGCTTCGACCAGCGCGGGCCACGCCGCGAGGAGCGGGCCGGCGAGCAGCGCCGTGAGGCGCGAGGACCTGTCCGCGGTGCCGGGCGCCCCGTGCGGCAGCGGGACGGTGACCGTCGTGAGGAGCTCTCGCGCTCGGCTCGGCCTCCACGTCCGGCGGGGCCGCGCCTGCCGGACGACATCACCGGGCGGGAACTGGACCCCGATGTCCGCAGAGCGCTGCAGGGACTGCCGGCCGAGAACCTCGACGTCGTCGCCCGCCACCTCGTGGCGAGCGGCCGCCTGGTCGACACCGACCCCGAGCGCGCGTGGCAGCACGCGCTCGCCGCTCAGCGGCGCGGAGGGCGCATCGCGGCCGTCCGCGAGGCGGCAGCGATCGCGGCGTACAAGGCCGGGCACTTCCGCGAGGCTCTCGCGGAGTTCCGCACGGCCCGCCGCATGACCGGTGACGACAGCTACCTGCCGCTGATGGCGGACTGCGAGCGTGGCCTGGGTCGTCCTGAGCGTGCTCTCGACCTCGCCGGTTCGCCGGAGGCCGCCCGGCTCGACCCCGCGGCGAAGGTGGAGATGCTCATCGTCTCCGCCGGTGCGCGGCACGACCTCGGCCAGCACGATGCCGCCGTGGTCTCCCTGCAGGTGCCGCAGCTGCGCACGAACAGCCGTGCGCCCTGGCGTGCCAGGCTCTGGTACGCCTACGCCGACGCGTTGATCGCCGTCGGTCGCGACGCCGAGGCCCGCGAGTGGCTGGAGAAGGCCGCCGAGGCAGACACCGAGGGGGAGACCGACGCCGCGGAGCGGCTCTCCGAGCTGGAGGGCGTCGTGTTCGAGGAGGAGTACCTCGACGACGACGAGGTCGCAGCGCTGCTCTCCCGAGCAGAGGGTGCGCGCGGTCCCGAGGACGCGGACGGTACAGGGGACTCCGAGGACGGGGACGAGCGCGCGATCGCCCTCGACGGGCACGACGAGGAGGCCTGAGTGCGCATCTACTGGCCGAGCACCCTGGCGACCCTCGCCGTGGCGGCGCCCTCCGGGGTGCTGCGCGGTGCGCCCGTCACGGTGCACGCCGTCACGCCCGCGCTGCGGGAGTTCTACGCGGACGCCGACCCGCGTGAGCTGGAGGACGAGCTGGAGTACGTGGCCATGGGGGACGCTGCGGAGGAGTCCCTCCGGTTGCTGGCCACCGAGCCCGCCGGTCCACCGGTGCGGCGCGTGGTCCTGGCCCTCGACGTGCCCGGGACCGCGCTGCCGCAGCCGGACGCGAGCTGGTCCACCCCCGAGCGGTCCCGGGTGGTGCTCGAGCACGACCTGCTGCTGCAGCACCTCGTCAGCGTCCACGTCGACGACGCCGAGGCGGAGGAGGACGTGCGGGCGGCGCTGGGTGCGCTGGCCGCGGCCGACGCCGGTGACGACGACGCCCGCTTCACCGTCGAGTCGGTCCAGGGGCACGAGCTCCTCTGGTACGACGCGACCGAGCTACCGCTGCTGCTGGCCGCCGGGACCTGAGGGGCCCCCGTCGGCGAGGCGCTCGCGCGCCAGCTGCACCTCCGAGCGCACCAGGTCCAGCAGGCCCGGCAGCGCGGCCTGCTCCACGCCGGCGCCGAACAGCGGCACTTGCACGGACAGGGTGCCGGTGAGGTCGTGGTCGCAGCCGGTGGCGGTGGCCCGCAGCTGCGTGCGGGCCTCCAGCTGCACCGGTGCGCCGCGCACGGTCAGCTCCAGCGTGCCGTCCCGGGACCCGTCGGCGGCGGCCGGGGCCCAGCGCTCCAGCTGCTCCACGACGGCCGTGGCGCCCAGGTAGCCGGCGGCCACCCTGGGCAACCCGTCCGTGCTCACCGTGCGGGAGCTGCGCACCAGCGTGCTGCCCCCCTCGTCGCGCACCTCCTCCTCGTGCTCCACCGCGCCCGAGCGCAGCGCCCGCTCGGCCAGGAAGCCGGGATCGGTGAGCAGGGCGAAGACGGCGGCCGGTGGACCGGGCAGCGGGGAGACCTCGGAGAACGGGGTGGGCACGCCGCGACTGTACGGCCGCGCCCCGACCGGTGCGCGGCCGCGCGGGCGGCTAGGGTCGGTGGGGCGAAACCCTCGGCCACCCGGAGCAGTGATGCCCGTCTCGACCCCGCCCACCACGTCCGAGCTGCGACCGCTCGTCCGGTCGGCCGCCGCCGCGCGCGGCTCCGCCTGGAGCGATGCGCCCGAGGCGCTGCGCTCGGCCACCGCCGCCGAGCGGGTGCTGCTGGACTACTACGCGCACACCGCGGCGGAGGACCTGCGCGACCGCGCCCCGGCCGCGCTGGCCGCCGCCGTGGAGTCCCACCTGAGCCTCGGGCGCGACCGCCGCCCGGGCACGACCCTGGTGCGGGTCGTCGCCGGGGAGGACGCCGGTGCGGGCGCGGCCCGCTCGGTGGTGGAGGTCGTCACCGACGACACCCCGTTCCTGGTGGACAGCCTGACCTCCGCGCTGACGCGCACCGGCCGCGGCATCCACCTGCTGGTGCACCCGCGGCTGGCGGCCCGCCGCGACGGCGACGGCGTCCTGGTGGACCTGCACGACGTGGCGACCGCACCCCCCTCGGACCCGGCCGAGAGCTGGATCCGCATCGAGGTCGACCGCGACAGCGACGCCGCCGACCGCGAGCGCCTGCAGCGGGAGCTGGAGGACGTCCTCGACGACGTGCGCGCCGCCGTGCGGGGCTGGCACGCCATGCGCGCCCGGGCCACCCAGATCGCCGACGAGCTGCAGCTGGACCCGCCGGCGGGTGTGGGCGCCGAGGAGCTGCGGGTCGCCGAGCGGTTCCTGCGCTGGATGGCCGACGACCGCTTCACGTTCCTGGGGTACCGGGAGTACGACCTGCGCGAGGACGACGGCGAGGTGGTCCTGGCGGCCCGGCCGGAGACCGGTCTGGGGGTGCTCTCCGACCGGCCCGATCGTCCCGCCGGGCGCGTGCGGAGGCTGTCCGGGCCGGTGCGCGAGAAGGCCGCCGAACCGCAGGTGCTCGTGGTGACCAAGGCCAACGCCCGCGCGACGGTGCACCGGCCGGCGTACCTGGACTACGTGGGCGTCAAGGAGTTCGACGCCTCCGGCCGCGTCACGGGCGAGCGGCGCTTCCTCGGCCTGTTCACCTCCAGCGCCTACACCGACCCGGTGCGCCAGGTGCCGGTGGTGGCGGAGAAGGTGTCGCAGGTGCTGGCGCGCGCCGGCTTCGGTTCCAGCGGTCACTCCGCCAAGGACCTGCTGAGCATCCTGGAGACCTTCCCGCGCGACGAGCTGCTGCAGGCGGACGTGGAGCACGTGCTGGCCACGTCGCTGGCGGTGCTGCGGTTGCAGGAGCGCCGCCGCACGCGGCTGTTCGTGCGCCGCGACGCCTACCGGCGGTTCATGTCGTGCCTGGTGTTCCTGCCGCGGGACCGCTACACCACGCGCGTGGGGGCCCGCGTGGAGGAGCTGCTGCGCGAGGCCTTCGACGGCGGCTCGGTGGAGCACACGCTGCGGGTGTCGGAGTCCGTGCTCGCCCGCCTGCACGTGGTGGTGCGCGCGCGCCCGGGCGAGGAGCTGCCCGACGTGGACGTGGCCGAGCTGGAGGCGCAGGTCGCCCGCGCCTCGCGCAGCTGGGACGACGACCTGCTGGACGCTGCGCGCGCAGAGCTGGGCGAGGACGCCGGTGGCGCGCTGTGGCGCCGCTGGGGCCAGGGGGTGCCGGGCAGCTACCGCGCCGCGGTGGACCCGGCGCGGGCCGTGCACGACCTGCAGCGGGCCGAGGAGCTGCTGGCACGCACCGGGGCGGACGGTTCGGTGCCCGATCCGGTCCTGGACCTGCGCGACGCCGAGGGGGAGGCGCGCACGTGGCGGCTGACCTCCTACCGCGGCGCGCCGGTCACGCTCAGCGCGGTGCTGCCGTTCCTGGCGGACCTGGGGGTGGAGGTCACCGACGAGCGCCCGCACGTGCTGGTGCGCGAGGACGGCCGGCGCGTGTGGGTCGACGACGTGGGCCTGCGGCTGCCGGTGGACGTGCGGCACCTGGACGCCGACCCGGCAGCGGCGCGGGCGCGCTTCTGCGAGGCGTTCGCCGCGGCGTGGAGCGGCGCGGCCGACAGCGACCCGCTGGCGCGCCTGGTGCTGGCCGCGCAGCTGTCGTGGCGGCAGGTGGCGGTGCTGCGCGCGCTGACGCGCTACCTGCGCCAGGTCGGGCTGGCGTACTCGGTGGAGTACGTCGCCGGGTGCCTGCTGGCGAACGTGGGCCTGACGCGGGCCCTGGTGCGGTTGTTCGAGGCGCGGTTCGCGCCCTCGCGCCCCGGTCAGGACGGGCAGCGGGCCGAGGTCGTGGAGGCCCTGCTGGAGGAGACCCGCGGGGCCCTGGACGCCGTGGAGGGGCTGGACGCCGACCGGATCCTGCGGGCGCTGTTCTCGGTGGTGCGGGCGGTGCTGCGCACCAACGCCTACCAGCGCGGCGCGGACGGCGAGCCGCACCCGTACCTGTCGTTCAAGCTGGACCCCTCGCAGGTGGAGGGGGTGCCCGCGCCGGTGCCGCACGCGGAGGTGTGGGTGTACTCCCCGCGGGTGGAGGGCGTGCACCTGCGCTTCGGCGAGGTCGCCCGCGGTGGGCTGCGCTGGTCGGACCGGCGCGAGGACTTCCGCACCGAGGTGCTGGGGCTGGTCAAGGCGCAGGTCGTCAAGAACGCCGTGATCGTGCCCACTGGCGCCAAGGGCGGTTTCGTCGCCAAGCGGCTGCCGGACCCCTCGGTGGACCGCGACGCCTGGTGGGCCGAGGGCACGGCCTGCTACCGCACCTTCATCTCCGGCCTGCTCGACATCACCGACGACCTGCGCACCGAGGGCGGTGCGCGCACGGTCGTGCCGCCGGTGGACGTGGTGCGTTACGACGGCGACGACCCGTACCTGGTGGTGGCCGCGGACAAGGGCACCGCCACGTTCTCCGACACCGCCAACGAGATCGCTCTGGCGCGGGGTTTCTGGTTGGGTGACGCGTTCGCCTCGGGCGGGTCGGTGGGTTACGACCACAAGGCGATGGGCATCACCGCGCGCGGGGCGTGGGAGAGCGTGCGCCGGCACTTCCGCGAGCTGGGTCACGACGTGCAGACCGAGCCGACCACCGTGGTCGGCGTGGGCGACATGAGCGGTGACGTGTTCGGCAACGGGATGCTGCTCAGCCGGCGGTTGCGGCTGGTGGCGGCGTTCGACCACCGGCACGTGTTCCTGGACCCCGACCCGGACCCGGAGGTGTCCTTCGCCGAACGGCGCCGGCTCTTCGAGTTGCCGCGCTCGTCCTGGGCCGACTACGACGCCTCGCTGATCAGCGCCGGTGGCGGGGTGTTCAGCCGCAGCGCGAAGTCGGTGCCGATCAGCGAGCAGGTCGCGCGCAGCCTCGGGCTCCAGGAGGACGTGGGTTCCCTGTCGCCGATCGAGCTGGTGCGCGCGATCCTGACCGCGCCGGTGGACCTGTTCTGGAACGGCGGCATCGGCACCTACGTCAAGGCCTCGAGCGAGTCGCACGCGGAGGTGGGCGACAAGGCCAACGACGCGGTGCGCGTGGACGGCGCGCAGCTGCGGGTGCGGGTCGTCGGCGAGGGCGGCAACCTCGGCCTGACCCAGCGCGGGCGCATCGAGGCGGCCACCGCCGGGCGCGACGGGCAGGGCGTGAAGCTGAACACCGACGCGATCGACAACTCCGCCGGCGTGGACTGCAGCGACCACGAGGTCAACATCAAGATCCTGCTGGACCAGCTGGTGGCGCGCGGGCGCCTGGACGCGGCCGACCGGAACGCCACGCTGCTGCGGATGACCGACGAGGTCGGGCGCCTGGTGCTGCGCGACAACTACGAGCAGAACGTCGCGCTCAGCGTGGAGGGGACGTTCGCTGCCGGTCTGCTGCCCGCGCACCGCCGGATGCTGGAGGCGCTGCAGCGTTCCGGTGCGCTCGACCGCCGGCTGGAGGCGCTGCCGTCCTCGGGTGAGCTGGACCGGCGCGCGAGGGAGGGGCGAGGGCTGACGATGCCGGAGCTGTCGGTGCTCATCGCCCACGCGAAGATCTCCCTGGGTGCGTCGGTGCTGTCCTCCGGCCTGCCCGACGAGGCGTGGGTGGAGCAGACGCTGCGCGGGTACTTCCCCGCCGAGCTGGTCGAGCGGTTCGGCGAGCACCTGCTCGAGCACCCGCTGCGCCGCGAGATCGCCACCACGGTCCTGGTGAACCGGGTCGTGGGCACCGGGGGGCTGACGTTCGCCTTCCGGGCCGCGGAGGAGACCAGCAGCGAACCGGCGGACGTGGTGCGCGCGTTCGCCGTGGCGGTGCGCGTCTTCGGTCTCGAAGAGCGGGTGGCGGCCGTGGAGGCGCTGGACGGGCGCGTGGACGCGGTGGTGCAGGCCCGGGTGCGCCAGCGGGTGCAGCGCCTGCTGGACCGCAGCGTGCGCTGGCTGCTGCACTCGCGACCGGAGGGGGTGGACGTCGCCGCCGAGGTGGAGCGGTTCGCGGGGCCCGTGGCGGACCTGGCCGCGCGCGTGCCCGAACTGGCGCGCGCGCAGGACGCGGAGGCGCTGCGGGCGGACGCGGAGGAGTTCGCGCGGGCCGGGGTGCCGGCGGACGAGGCGCTGCGGGTCGCGTCGCTGCTGCCGACGTTCGCGCTGCTGGACGTGGTCGAGGTGGCCGCCGCCGGCGGCCGCGAGCCCGCCGAGGTGGCCGACGTGTGGTTCGAGCTGTCCGGGCGCTACGACGTGGAGACGCTGCTGAGCAGCATCGCCGCGCTGAGCCGGGAGGACCGCTGGCAGTCGCTGGCGCGGGCGGCGCTGCGCGACGACCTGTACGGGGTGCTGCGCGACCTGACGGCCTCCGTGCTCTCGCACGCGGGAGGCCTGGGCGCAGCCGAGGGGGCCGAGGTCGCGGTGCAGGCGTGGGAGGAGGCGCACGGCCCCGCGGTGCGACGCGCCCGCGGCACCCTGCAGGAGATCGCCGCCTCGGGGCGCGCGGACCTGGCAGCGCTGTCGGTGGCGCTGCGGGTGATGCGCTCGGTCTTGCGGGCCGGGTGAGCGGGTCCCGGGTGGTCGGGCGGGGTGGCCGCGCGGGGTGCTCGGGCGGGGTGATCGGGGTGCGACGACGCGCCGTAGGCTTCGGGGGTGCCCACCATGGCTGACCTGTTGCAGTCCGAGACCGGCCTGGGCCCCGCCGAGGCCGAGTGGCTGCGGCTGCTCGTGGGCGACTGGCAGCTGATCTCGGACCTCTCGTTCGCCGACCTGGTGCTGTGGGTGCCGTCGGCGGACCGCCAGCACTTCGTGGCGGTCGCGCACTGCCGCCCCACGACCGGGCCCACGGTCCACTACGACGACGTGGTCGGCGCCGTGCTCGAGCGCGGCCGGCGCCCCCAGGTCGACACGACGTTCGACGAGGCGCGCAGCTTGCGCGGTCGCGATCCCGAGTGGGACGACGACGTCCCCGTGCGCGAGGAGACCATCCCGGTCGTGCGCGAGGGCGTCGTCCTGGGCGTGCTGGCCCGCCACACCAACCTGGCGACGTCGCGCACGCCCAGCCGCCTGGAGCTGAACTACGTCAAGTGCGCCGACGACCTCACGCGCATGATCGCCGCGGGGGACTTCCCGCAGACGTCGGCGCCCACCGGCCCGCGGCGCGGCGCCCCGCGCGTCGGGGACGGCATGCTGCGCCTGGACGCCGAGGGCGTGGTCACCTACGCCAGCCCCAACGCCCTGTCGGCCTTCCACCGCGCCGGGCTCATCGGGGAACTGGTCGGGGCCAACCTCGCCGAGATCGCGTCCTCCCTGGCGGCCAGCCACCTGCCCGTCGACGAGTCGCTTCCGCTGGTGGTCACCGGCCGCGCCCCCTGGCGCACCGACCTGGAGACCGAGGCGGCGACCCTGGCCATGCGGGCCATCCCGCTGACCCGTCGCGAGGACGGGCCGCCGGTGCGGGTCGCGGCCCTGCTGCTGGTGCGCGACGTGTCCGAGCTGCGCCGGCGAGAGCGCGAGCTCATGACCAAGGACGCGACGATCCGCGAGGTCCACCACCGCGTCAAGAACAACCTGCAGACCGTGGCGGCGCTGCTGCGGCTGCAGTCGCGGCGCATCACGTCCGAGGAGGGGCGCTCGGCGCTGCAGGAGGCCATGCGCCGGGTGGAGACGATCGCCACCGTGCACGAGACGCTCTCGCAGGGCATCGACGAGAACGTCGACTTCGACCAGGTCCTGGACCGCTGCCTCATGATGGCGGCCGAGGTGGCCGTGTCGAACTCCGAGCGGGTGCGCACGGTGCGCGAGGGTCGCTTCGGGGAGCTGCGCCAGGAGGACGCCACCGCACTGGCGCTGGTGCTGACCGAACTGGTCACCAACGCCGTCGAGCACGGGTTCGGCTCCGGCCGCGCCGGCACCGTGTCCGTGAAGGTGGAGCACCTCGGTGAGGACCGCCTCGAGGTCGTGGTCAGCGACGACGGGGTGGGGTTGCCGGAGGACTTCCAGGTGGGCCGCTCCGGCCTGGGCACCCAGATCGTGCGCTCGCTGGTGGCGGGGGAGCTGCGCGGGCGGATGGAGTTCGGGCCGGGGGACTCCGGCGGCACCCAGGTGCGCCTGGAGGTGCGGGTGCGCCGGGGCACCGCCCCGCTCGGCAGCGTGCGCACCCGGTGACGTCCGCCGGAGCGCGAGGAGGGCCCCCACCCGGTGGGTGGGGGCCCTCCTCGTCGGTCGCGCTGCTGGTCAGCGGCGCGCCGGTGTCAGCCGGCGCGGCGGGCGCGGGCGGCGCGGCGCTTGAGGGCGCGGCGCTCGTCCTCGCTCATGCCGCCCCACACGCCGGAGTCCTGACCGGTCTCCAGCGCCCACTTCAGGCAGCTGTCCACGACCTCGCAGCGGCGGCACACGGCCTTGGCCTCCTCGATCTGGAGGATGGCCGGGCCGGTGTTGCCGATGGGGAAGAACAGCTCGGGGTCTTCGTCGAGGCAGGCAGCACGGTGGCGCCAGTCCATGAGGGGTCCACTCCTTCTTCGCGTTGCGGTCTCAGTGCGCGCGACGTTCCGCTGTCACACGGGGTGTCGCGCGGGATCCCTGAGCACCGGCAGCGCCGGCGGTGCCGGGACGCACAGGCCTCGGCCTGAACCAGGCCGGGGGGTGACGTGCGTCGGGGATCGCGTCGGCATCCAGGTTCACATCCCGCGGCGCGTCCCACAAGAGGGGGGCACCGACGGGTCGTGGAGAACCCGTGTCAGGTTCGTCACACGGACTTAACACGGACGACCCCTCCCGGCAATCCCAGGGACCTACGACGGGAGCCGGACGTCCCGGCCCCGGACCCGCTCACCCCTCCTGGGGGCGGGCGGTGCGGCCGACCTCGCAGCCGCCGGGGTGCGGCCGGTCGTACGGTGCTCCTCGTGCCCGACCGCGCCCAGCCCCGTTCCTCACCCCAGCCTGGGGGCAGACCCGCCCGTTCGCCACTGCTGAGCGTGCTGGCCGCCCTGGTGGCGCTGGAGGCCGTGCTGCTCGTGGGAGGCGTCGCCTACCTCGTGCACGGCCTGCTCGTGCAGGGCGCCGCCGCGCCGGTCGCGGCCGTGGCCCTCGCGGCGACGACCGCGGTCTTCGCCGCGGCCGTGGCCCTGTGCGCGCGCGGCCTGCTGCAGCGGGCCACGTGGGTGCGCTCACCGGTGCTGGTCTGGCAGGTCCTGCAGCTGGCGGCCGGCTGGCCCGCCCTCGGCGGCGGTTCGCCCTGGCTGGGGGTGCTGCTGGTGGTTCCAGCGGTGCTGGTGCTCGTGGGGTTGTTCCTGCCGCCGGTGTCGGCGCAGCTCTCCCGCTGATACCGGCCCCGCCTGGCGGTCCCGTCACCGGCGGGCTCACCCCTGCTGCGGGCCGAGCCCCTCGCGCAGCTGGGCCAGGGTCCGGGTCAGCAGCCGCGACACGTGCATCTGGGAGATGCCGACCTCGGCGGCGATCTGCGCCTGGGACATGCCGCGCACGAAGCGCAGCGCCAGGATGCGGCGCTCGCGCGGGGCCAGCGCCGCCAGCAGCGGCCGCAGCGCCTCGCGGTTCTCCACGTTCTCCAGGCGGTCGTCGAGGCTGCCCAGCGAGGCGACCGGGGAGGTCGGCGAGCCGGTGTCCAGCGGCAGCGTCGCGTAGGCGTTGGCCGACTCCAGCACCTCCACGACCTCGTCGGCGTCCTGCCCGGTGCGCACGGCGAGCTCCGCGACCGTCGGTGCCCGGCCCAGCTCGTGGGTCAGGGCCTCCCGCGCGTCCGACAGCGCCCGGCCCGCCTCCTGCACGCGCCGCGGCACCCGCATGGCCCAGCCGCGGTCGCGGAAGTGCCGCTTGATCTCGCCCAGCATGGTCGGCACGGCGTACGCGCCGAAGGGCACGCCGCGGGCGGGGTCGAAGCGGTCCAGCGCCTTCAGCAGACCGATGGTGGCGACCTGCACCAGGTCGTCGTGCGGTTCACCGCGGCCGTGGAAGCGCGCCGCGAGGTGCTCGGCCAGCGGCAGGTGGCGGCGGGTCAGCTCCTCGCGCACCCGCGCCCGCTCGGGGTCCTGCGGGGGCAGCCGGGCCAGCAGCTCGTGCAGCGACAGGTCCTCGGGGCGCAGGGCCCCGTCGTGCTCCTCGGGCAGGTCCTCAGCGAAGCCCTCCAGCTCCTCGACGGCGTCGGCCCCGCCGCCGGTGGGCCCGGGCGCGCCGGAGCGGTCCCTCCGGGCAGCGGGCACCGCTGCCGGGGGCGCGTCCGCCGCGGGGTCGCCGCTCACACCAGCCCCGCTGGCCCGCCCGGTGCCGTCCCGGCGCCCTTGCTGTGCCGCAGCACGATCCAGGCGCCCGAGGAGGAGGTGCCGGTGAACACCTCCCCGACCAGGGCCTCCAGCACGGCCCAGGCGAAGCTGGAGCGCTCGGGCAGCTCGCGGGCCGGCCCACGCACCTCCACCTCCAGGCTCCCGTCGCCCAGGCGGAACGTGGCGACCAGCTGCTGGGCGCCCGTCGCCGGGTCCAGCAGCAGGGTGCACGCCTCGTCCACCGCGATCCGCAGGTCCTCGATCTCGTCCAGGGTGAGGTCGAGGCGAGCGGCCAGGCCGGCGCTCGCGGTGCGCACCACCGTCAGGTAGGCGGGGTCCGCGGGCACCCGCAGCTCGACGAGGTCGCTGATCTGCTCGCCGGCCTGCTCGATGGCCGTGGTGGTCGACACGTGGGCGTCCTCTCCGGGGGCCGGCCGGTGCGCTTCCGGCGGGGTGGTGTGCGGGGTGGTGTGCGGGGTGGTGCGGCGGCGCTCGGCGGGTGCGGCGCGGTGGTGGCCGCTCAGGGTGCAGCTTCGCACGCTCGGAGCCCTCGCACCGTGACGGTCCGTCATGAACCGGTGGCGGGCCCCCGCGGGGCGAGGGCGGCGAGACCCTCACCGTCGAGCCGCCAGAGCGTCCACTCCTCCTCGGGCCTGGCGCCCAGGGTGCGGTAGAACTCCTGCGCCGGGGTGTTCCAGTCCAGGACCCACCACTCCAGCCGGCCGTGGCCGCGCTGCGCGCAGAGCTCCCCGAGCCGGCCGAAGAAGGCCCGCGCGATCCCGCGGCGCCGGTGCTGCGGGCGCACGTACAGGTCCTCCAGCCACATGCCGCGACGGCCCTGCCAGGTGGAGAACGTCGTGTACCACAGGGCCATGCCGGCCACCTCGACCCCGGCGGGGCCGTCGACCTCCGCGAGCAGGCAGCCGATGCCACCGCCCTCCCGCAGGGTGCGGGCGAAGTCGTCGCCGGTGGCGGTGGCGGCCTGGGGCGCGCGCTCGTGCTCGGCCAGCTCGCGCACGAGCAGGGCGATGCTCTCGCCGTCCGCGGGCGTCGCCTCCCGCAACCGCACGCCGGCCGGTGCCCCGGTGCTCGTCCTGTCCTCTGTGGTGCTCACCGCTCCACCGTAGGCGCCGCGGCCGCGCCGTCCGGAACGGCTCCCCGCAACGCCGTCCACCCGCCGTCGGTGACGACGAAGCCGGCCCCGGGCCCCGGCGCCGGGGCGAGGACCGCCCGCCGGCCCAGCACGTCGGCGGGCACCTGCCCACCCCGGCCCAGCAGCACCGTCGTGCGGGCCGTGCGCAGCGCCGCCGGCAGCCCGCGGAAGGCTGCGGCGACCTCGCCCCCGTCGGCCGCGGCGGCCAGCAGGCACCCGCCCGGCGTCCCGCGCAGCGCCTCGACCAGCAGGTCCTCCACCGGCGCCGGCAGCGGCCGGGCGGCGTCGTCGACCAGCACGACCGCCCCCGGTGCCGCGAGCACCCGCCGCAGGCCGTCCACGTCCTGCAGCCCCACCCACGCCGCCGTGGCGAAGGAACCGCGGGCACCGGCGTCGGCCGTGACCACCGCCACCGGCGGCGCCCCGGGCCGGCGCGCCAGCGCAGCGGCCAGGGCCCGCAACGCCGTGGTCCGGCCGCTGCGCGCGGGCCCGCACACCAGCAGCCCACCGGCCAGGTCCACGGTCACCGGCGCGGCGTCGTCACCGCCCACCCCCAGCGGCACGACCGTGCCGACGGCGGTGGGCAGCGCGCTCGTCGTCACGCTCGCCGGCAGCGGCCGCACCCGCACCCGTGCCGCGGCGACGGCCGGCACCGGGGCCGCGGGCGGCACCGCCGGCAGGGCCACCTGCACCTCCAGCGCGGTCCGGTCGCGCACGAGGAGCCCGCGACCCGGCGGCTGCGACGCGGGCACCTCGCGCGCGGGCACCCCCACCAGCGCCGCGTCCGCGCGGTCCGCCAGCCGCAGCAGCACCACCTCCGCGGCGGCGGCGGCCACCGGGGAGGTCAGCAGCGCCCGGTCGCCGCTGGTGGCCACCCGGACCCCCACCGCGCTGCCCTCGCGCAGCAGGCGGTGGAAGGCGTCCACCGGTGCCCCCAGCTCCACGGCCGCCAGGTCGCCGGCCCAGCCGTCCCAGCCGTCGGCCAGCAGCACCAGGTGCGGCAGCGACCCGGACCCGGGCGCGCGCCGGGCTGCGGCCAGGTCGTGCACCCCCAGCCGCGCGAACAGCTCCCGCCGGCGCTGCACCTCCTCCGTGAGGCGCTGCAGCAGCCGGTGCGCGCGCCAGAGCTCGGCCCGACCCACCACCGAGCCCACGTGCGCCAGGTCCACCAGGTCGGCCAGCGCCCCGCCGCCGTCCAGGACGCTCACCTCCACGTCCTCGGTGGCGGCGGCCACGGCCAGCGCGCGCAGCAGCGTGCTGCGCCCGCTGCGCACGGTGCCGGCCACCAGCAGGTGCCCACCGGTGGCCAGGTCCCAGCCCGCGACGGCGCGCCGCTGCTCGTCGGGGACGTCCAGCAGGCCCCATCGCAGCAGCGCCCCCGACCCCGGTACCGCGGGCAGGTCCGCCGCCGGCACGCGCTGCGGCAGCGGCGGCGACCACGGTGCCGGCGGCACCGGGCGCCCGCGCAGGGCGGTGGCCTCGCGCACGGCGGCCACCACGCCCGCCAGGGCCCGGCGCGCGCCGGCCCGCTCGGCGGCGCCGCCGCGCTCCTCGCCGACGTCCCCGGCGCGACGCACCCGCACCTCGTCCGCCCCGCCCCCGTCGCCCAGCAGGGCCGTCTGGAAGGCCTCCAGCCCGCGCGAGCCCCGGCGCAGCACCGCCCGCCCCGGCGCGGTGTCGCTGATCGCCGCCGGGGCCGCGTCCCCCACCACGTCCTCGGCGTCGGCGCGGTCCTGCACGCGCAGCGCGATGCGCGCGTTGGTGTTCGCCCGGATCTCCGGGCTGACCACGCCCGCGGGGCGCTGCGTGGCCAGCACCAGGTGCAGCCCCAGCGAGCGCCCCACGGCCGCCAGCCGCACCAGGCCGTCGACGAACTCCGGCAGCTCCTGCGACAGCACCCGGAACTCGTCGACGACGATCACCAGGCGGGGCACCTCGGCCGCCGCGGGGCTGGACGCCGGCAGGTCCGCCAGGTCCGCCGCCCCGGCCGCGCGCAGCACACCCTCGCGGCGGCGCACCTCCGCCCGCAGGCTGCGCAGCACCCGCTGCGCGAGGTGCTCGTCGAGGTCGGTGACCAACCCCGCCACGTGCGGCAGCCCCGTGCACCCGGCGAAGGCCGCACCGCCCTTGTAGTCCACGAGGACGAAGCGCACCGCGTCCGGCGGCGCCTGCAGCGCCAGGCTGGTCACCAGGGCCTGCAGCAGCACCGACTTGCCCGACCCGGTGGTCCCGGCGACCAGGACGTGCGGGCCGTCGGCGACCAGGTCCAGCCGGCACGGCCCCGTGGCCGTGGCACCCAGCACCGCCACCGCCCCGGGCTCGCGCTGCTCCCAGACGCGGGCCAGGGCCGCCGGGTCCACGGCCGGCACCGCGCCCCCCGCTGCGCCCGCGGCCGTCCCGAGCGTTCCGGCGCGCGGCGCCGGCAGCGCCAGCAGCCGCAGCAGCGAAGCGCTGCGCGGCACCGCACCGCCGGTGCCCGAGGGGGCGGCGTCGCGCACCGGCGCCAGCGCCCGGGCGAGCTCCTCGGCCCACGCGGGCCCCACGGCGTCGACGCGCACCGCGGACGCGGCCGCGCCGGAGGTGTGCAGGACGGCGTCACCGGAGGCGTCGGCCGCCACGTCCAGCACCGTGGCGCACTCCGCCGGCAGGCGGGTGCGGTCGCTCTCCAGGCAGAGCACGTGGATGCCCTCGGCGCCGCCGTCGCGCAGCAGGCGGGTCAGGTCCGCGTCCGTGCGCAGGTCCGCGGCGCCGTCGACGAGCAGCACCAGCGCGCGCGGCGGGTCAGCGCTCGCCGCGGTGCCCCGCGCGCCGCGGGCCAGCGCCCGCCGCTGCAGCTCCGCGCGCAGGGTCGCGGGCACGCCCCCGCCGCCGGGGCCCGGGTCCGCGTGCGGCAGCAGCTCCAGCCAGCGCCACGGCGAGCGCTCGCGCGCTCCGGTCAGGAGCACGCCCACCTCACCGGGACCGTGCCAGGCGGCCACCTGTCCGACCAGCTGGCGCACCACCGCCAGCACGAGGGGCCGGGGGCCCGCCACGCCCAGCGGACCGGCGGACAGGTCCACCGTGATCGGGACGTCGTCCAGGTCCGGGCCGGGAGGTTCCGCCGCGCCGGCGTCACCCGGTCCGCGGCCGTGCGCAGGGCCGGGCGCGTCGTCGCGCACGACGGCGCCGTCGACGTGCGTGCGGCCCAGCCCCACGCGCAGCACCAGCGCGTCGGGGGAGGTGCGGGTGCGCTCGTACAGCCGCACGCCGCGCGCCCGGGCGTGGGCCAGCACCCCGTCGGGCCCGGGGGAGGCCTCGTGGCGCCGGCGGTGCTCGGCGGCCAGGACCCCGGCGTGCGCGGTGCGCACGCGTTCACGGGCGGCGGCGCAGCCGGCCAGGTCGCGCTCGCGCTCCGTGCGCGCCCGCCGCCGCTGCGACCACCAGTGCCCCCCGGCCAGGAGCGGGGAGGCCAGGCCCAGCAGCAGCGACAGCGGCGACCACACCAGCGCGAGCACCACCGCGACCCCCAGCGGCACGAGCAGCGCCGGCCACGGCACCCCGGGCAGGTCCCGGGCGGGCGGCGGGTGCGGCCAGCGCGGCACCGCGCCGTCGGGTCCCGTGCCGCTCGACCCCGTGCCGCTCGACCCCGTGCCGCTCGGCCCCGCACCACCCTCGAGGCGGGGGCAGCGGTTCAGCAGCAGGTGGCCGTGCCCGTCCGGGCGCACCTCGGCGGCCCGCACGGCCGGCGGCGCCACGTGCAGGACGCTGGCGCCCACGAGGAGCCTCGCTCCCGGCTGCAGCTGCTCGGCCCGGTCGCGGACCTCGCGCCGGGTGCCCGGCAGGAGCAGCGCGGTGCCGTTGAGGGAACCGGCGTCGTGCACGGCGGCGGACCCGTCGGCGGCCACCTCCAGCACGGCGTGGGCGCGCGAGACGCCCGGGTCGGCCAGCGGCACCGCGCACCGGGCGGCGCCGTGCGCCCGGCCGACGACGTG
Source organism: Kineococcus auxinigenes (assembly GCF_050871525.1). Classification (NCBI taxonomy): domain Bacteria; kingdom Bacillati; phylum Actinomycetota; class Actinomycetes; order Kineosporiales; family Kineosporiaceae; genus Kineococcus; species Kineococcus auxinigenes. Next base: position 16,134 of record NZ_JBKBCT010000012.1, read on the forward strand.
CCGCCCCGGGAGCAGGGCGAAGCGGCCCCCGGCGTCCGGACCCGCGGACACCACGACCAGCGCGACGGGTGCGCCCGCCGGCGGGGGAGGACCGGCGGGCGCACCGGTGCCCGGGGGCACCGCGGGGCCGGGGGTGGAGACGTCCACCACGGCGCCGTGCAGGAGCGGCTCGACGCCCAGGGGTGCGCCGGTCACCTCCCGGCCGCCGGCGCGCGCGGGCCCGGGCCACGGGCCGGTCAGTTCCTCCAGCCGCCCGCGCACGGCGGACAGGGGTGTTCCCGCCGGCGCCTCGACGAGGACGTCGGTGCCCGCGGGGTCTCCGGCGCCGACGAGGGTGAGCAGCAGACGCACCCCGGGAGGGTGCCCGCCGCCGAGGTTCCCCGCCCCGCCGTCCACACCCCGCGGGTGCCCGCGCGGTTGTCCACATCCCCCGGACGCCCGCGGGGCGGCGCACCTACGGTGACCGGGCGCGGAGGGGTTCCGCGCGTTCCAGGAGTTCTGCAGCGGGGGGTGCGCGTGGACGCCGTGCGGCTGGTCGAGGACGAGGTGCGGGCGGAACTGCGCCGGCGCATCCGCGCGGGGGGTTTCCGCGCCACCCCGGCCGAGGTCCGTGCGCTCGTGGACGAGGCCGTCACCGGGTACGACCTGCGCTCGCTGGACGGTTCCCTGCCCTTCCTGGCGGACCGTGGTGCGGCGGTGCGCGAGGTCGTCGCGGCCGTGTCGGGGTACGGGCCGCTGCAGCGCTACTTCGACGACCCCGAGGTCGAGGAGATCTGGATCAACGAACCGGGCATGGTGTTCGTCGCCCGCGGAGGCGTGGCGGAACTGACCACCACGATCCTGGAGGAGGACGCCGTCGCGGAACTCGTCGAGCGGATGCTCGCCAGCACCGGCAGGCGCGTGGACCTGTCCAGCCCGTTCGTCGACGCCTCGCTGCCGGACGGTTCCCGCCTGCACGTCGTCATCCCCGACATCACCCGCCGGCACTGGGCGGTGAACGTGCGGCGGTTCGTGGCCCGTGCCCGGCGGCTGGAGGACCTGGTGGCCCTGGGATCGCTGTCGAACCAGGCGGCGGGTTTCCTCGCCGCTGCTGTCGCGGCGGGTTTGAACGTGCTGGTCAGCGGGGCGACCCAGGCCGGCAAGACCACGCTCTTGAACTGCCTGCTCAGCGCGGTTCCGCCGCAGCAGCGCATCGTCACCTGCGAGGAGGTCTTCGAGCTGCACGTCGGCGCTCGCGATGCGGTGGCGATGCAGTGCCGGCAGCCGAACCTGGAGGGGCGCGGGGAGGTTCCGCTGCGCCGGCTGGTGAAGGAGGCGCTGCGGATGCGCCCGGACCGCCTCGTCGTCGGGGAGGTCCGGCAGGAGGAGAGCCTGGACCTGCTGGTGGCTCTGAACTCAGGCCTGCCCGGGGCGGCGACGATCCACGCGAACTCCGCCGCGGGTGCGGTCGCGAAGATGTGCACGCTGCCCCTGCTGGCGGGGCAGAACGTCACGAGCGGTTTCGTGGTGCCCGCGGTCGCCGCCAGCCTGGACCTGGTGGTGCACGCGGCGCTGGGCGCCGACGGGCACCGCCGCGTGGAGGAGGTCCTGGCCGTGACCGGGCGCGTGGAGGGCGGCGTGGTGGAGACGGCGCCGCTGTTCCGCCGCGGGCCGGGCGCCGGTGCGCCGTTGCTGCGAGAGCAGGGCTGGCCCCCGCACCGCGAGCGGTTCGAGCGCGCGGGTTTCGACTTGTCCACCCTGCTGCCGGGGCGGGGCTGACGTGGGCGGTTCGAGCGGGGTCCTCGCGGGGGCGCTGCTGGGGGCCGGGGCGTTCTGCGCGTGGTGGTCGTGCTGGGTGCGACCGGTGCGCCTCGCGCGGGTCCCGCGCCGCCGGCTGCGCCGGGCGCTGGACGCCGCGGGGTTCGCCTCGCTGCCGCCGGCGGTGCTGGTGCTGGCGTGCACGGGGTGCGCGGCGGCGGGGCTGCTGCTGGTGCCGGCGCTGACGGGGGTCCTGGTGGCGGCCGTGCCGGCCGCCGCGGCCGGGGCGGTGGCGCCGGTGGTGCTGCTGCGCTCGAGGGCGCGGGCCCGGCGTGCCGGGCGCGCGCAGGAGTGGCCGGACGTGGTGGACGCGCTGGCCTCGGCGGTGCGCGCGGGTTCGGCGCTGCCGGACGCGGTGTGCGCGCTGGCCGTGCGCGGCCCGCAGCGGCTGCGCCCGGCGTTCACGGGGTTCGCCGTGGGGTACCGCGCCAGCGGTGCGTTCGAGCCCGAGCTGGCCCACCTGCAGGAGGAGCTGGCCGACCCGGTGTTCGACCGGCTGGCCGCGACGCTGCGCATGACGCGCCAGGTCGGCGGCAGCGACCTCGGCGGGACGCTGCGCACGCTGTCGGCGTACCTGCGCGAGGACCAGCGCGCCCGCGGGGAACTGCTGGCGCGGCAGAGCTGGACGGTCTCGGCGGCGCGCCTGGCGGCGGCCGCCCCGTGGCTGGTGCTGGGGTTGCTGGCCACCCGGCCGGGCGCGCTGGAGGCGTACGACACCCCCGCCGGTGCCCTGGTCCTGGGCGGCGGGGCGCTGGCCACGGTGCTGTCGTACCGGGTGATGGTGCGCCTGGGCCGCCTGCCCGAGCCGCGGCGGGTGTGCTCGTGACGCCCGCGGGGACGGGTGCGCTGCTGGGGCTGCTGGGCGGGGTGGGCGCCGTCCTGGTGTGGCGGGGCGTGCCGGTGCGGCGCACCGCCTCGCTGGAGGCGCGCATCGCCCCGTACGTCTCCCGCCCGGCCGGTCACGGCTGGCGGGCGGTGGCGCACCGGGCGCTGCAGGCCGCGGCGGGTGCCTGCGGCCGGCTGCTGGGCTCGGCCCCGGCGGTGCGCGCCCGGCTGGACGTCCTGGACCCCGAGCGGGAGGTCGCCCACCACCGCGCCGAGCAGGTGCTGTGGGCGCTGGCCGGTGCGGGAGCCGGGGCGCTGCTGTGCGGCGCGGCGGCGCTGCGCGGGTCGCTGACGCCGGTGGCGGCGCTCGGACTGCTGGTGTCCGGGGCGCTGGCCGGTGCGCTGCTGCGTGACGCCGAGCTGGCGCACCTGGTGCGGCGGCGCCGCGCGGAGGTGGAGGAGGAACTGCCGGCGGTCGCGGAACTGCTGGCGCTGTCCGTCGGGGCCGGTGAGGGCGTCGCGGCGGCGCTGCAGCGGGTGGCGGGCGACGGGGGCGCGCTGGCCGCGGACCTGCGCCGCGCGCTGGCGGAGGCCGGCACCGGTGCGCCGCTGGTCGAGGCGCTGACGGCCACCGCGGACCGGCTGGGCGTTCCCGCGCTGGGCCGGTTCGTGGACGGTCTGGCGGTGGCGGTGGAGACGGGCAGCCCGCTGGCGGCGGTGCTGCGCGCGCAGGCCGCCGACGTCCGCCAGGCGCAGCGGCGCCGGCTGCTGGAGGAGGGCGGGCGCCGCGAGGTGCGGATGCTCGTGCCCGTCGTGTTCGGCGTCCTGCCGGTGACCGTGGTGTTCGCGCTGTTCCCCGGCCTGGCGCAGTTGAGCCTGGGGTCGTGAGGCCCCGGTGGAACCGTTGGAAACCCTGTTCGAGGAGTCGAGGAGAGACGTGCCGAAGAACGACACCGCCCGATGCGGCGGAACCGCCCCCGCTGCGCTGCGCCGGTTGCTGGGCGTGCTGCTGGGCAGGTCCCTGCGCCCCGGTGGGGACCGGGGCGACGTGCCCGGCTGGGTGCTGGTCACCGTGATGACGGCGGGGATGGTGGTGGGGTTGTGGGCCGTGGCCGGGCCGCGGTTGCAGCAGCTGTTCACGCAGTCGATGGACGCCGTCCTCGGGCAGTTGTGAGCTCGGGGGTTCGTGAGCGGGGAGCGCCCGGGAACGGGGTGCCGGCCCGCGACGAGGGATCCGCCCTCGCGGAGTTCGCCGCGACCGCGGGGGTCCTGGCGCTGCTGTTCGCCGCGGTGCTGCAGCTCGCCGTGGTGCAGCACGTGCGGGCCACGGCGGTGGACTGCGCGGGGGAGGGCGCCCGGTACGGGGCCCTGGCGGGCAGTTCTCCGGAACTGGGTGCGCAGCGCGCCCGGGAACTGCTCACCGCGTCGCTGTCGGCGCGCTACGCCGCGGACGTCAGCGCGGCAGTCGTGCCCACGCGGGCCGGGGCGGGTGCTGCGCCGGTGGTGGAGGTGCGGGTGCGCGCGCCGCTGCCGGTGCTGGGCCTGCTCGGGCCGGCGCGGGTGCTGGACGTGCGCGGCCACGCCGCGGTGGAGGGGGCGTGAGCGCCCGGGACGAGGGCAGCGCCGCGGTGGAGTTCCTGGCGGTGGGGGTGCTGCTGCTGGTGCCGCTGGCCTACCTGGTGCTGACGCTGGGCCGGGTGCAGGCGGCGACGTTCGCCGCGGAGGCGGGTGCCCGGGAGGCGTCGCGGGTGCTGGCGACGACGAGCGGGGACGCGCGGGCCGCGGCGCGCGCGGAGGCGGCCGTCGCGCTGGCGCTGGCGGACCAGGGTTTCGCCGCGGGGCCCGGTTCGGTGGTGCTGGAGTGCGCGCAGCGCCCGTGCCGCAGCCCGCGGGCGCGGGTGGCGGCCACGGTGCGCGTGGAGGTGGCGCTGCCGCTGGTGCCGGGGTTCGTGCGCGGCGCCGTGCCGGCAGTCGTCCCGGTGCAGGTGCGCCGGGTGGCGCTCGCCGACCGGTTCGCGCCGTCGTGACCGGCCCGGTGCGCGAGCGCGCGACGGGCCGGGGCGGCGACGGCTGCGGCTGTGCCGACGAGGGGCGCATCGCGCTGCTGTCGCTGGGGTTCGCGCTGGTGGCGGCGGTGCTGGTGCTCGTCGTGGTGTCGGCCTCGGCGGTGCACCTGCAGCGCAAGCGGTTGTACGCGCTGGCCGACGCCGCTGCGGCGGCCGCGGCCGGTGCGCTGGACGAGGGGGCGTACTTCACCACCGGTCTGGACGCCGGTGCGGTGCCGCTGTCGGACGCGTCGGTGCGCGCCGGTGCGCAGGAGTACGTCCTGGGTGCCGGCGCGGTGGAGGTGGCGGGGCTGCGGGTGGCGGCGGGCACGGGCAGCCCGGACGGGCGCACCGCGGTGGTGGTGCTGACCGCCGTGGTGGTGCCGCCGTTCGCCGGCCTGGTGCCGGAGCGGTTCGCGGGCGGGGTGCAGCTGCGGGCGTCGAGCCGGGCGACGGCGCGGCTGGAGGGGTTCGGGACCGGCGCCGGCTGAACCCTTGCGCTCCGGGGCGGAGCACGACAGAGTGGTTTGCAAAGCAAAGTGATCTGTCGATCCGGGAGGCCGTGGTGGACGAGGACCAGCGGTTCGACGCCGCGGAGCAGCTGGCGCTCATCGAGCGCCAGCAGGAGGCCGTGGTCCGGGCCGTGGGGGTCGACCCCCGGCTGGTGTACGGCGCCTGGGGCGTGGCCTGGCTGGTCGGCCTGGGCCTGGCCGCCCTGGCCCACGGCGACGACCCCGTCCTGCGGGTGCCCCCGGCCCTGCCGGCGGTCGTCCTGGGCGTGCTGCTCACCGCCGCCGGGGTCCTCACCGCCGCGCACAGCGTCCGTGCGAGCCGGGGCATCTCCGGGCCCAGCACCGTCGCCGGCGTCCTGTACGGCTGGGCGTGGCTGCTCAGCTTCGTGGCGCTGTCCGCGGTCAACAGCGCCGTGCTGCGCGCCTCCGGCGACCCGGCCCTGGCCGACGTGCTGTGGCCGGCGACCTCGGGCCTGCTCGTCGGCGTGATGCACCTGTTCGGCGCCGCCGTGTGGCGCGAGCCGCTGCAGTTCGGCGTCGGCGCGTGGCTGCTGCTGACCACCTCCGTCGGCGCGTTCCTCGGCCTGCCCGCCCTGCTGTGGGTGATGGCGCTGGGCGGGGGTGGGGGCTTCCTCGCCGTCGCCGCCTGGTTCGCGCTGCGCCGGCGGGCGCGGTGAACCCGCGCGCGCAGGCCTCCGGTGCCGCCGTGGAGCTGGACCCCGTCATCCACGCCGCCGCCCGCTTGAAGGTCGTCGCCTCCCTGGCGTCCCTGCCCGAGGGGGACCGCATCAGCTTCCCGCGCCTGCAGGAACTGCTGGAGATGACCGCCGGGAACCTGTCCACCCACCTGCGCAAGCTCGAGGACGCCCGCTACGTGGAGGTGACCAAGTCCCACCAGGGGCGCACCCCCGCCACCCACCTGCGCCTGACCCCCACCGGCCGCGCCGCCTTCGACGCCTACCGGGCGGCGCTGCGCGCCCTGCTCGGCTGAGCGCCCGGCCCCTCGCTGCCCCCCCGCTCGCCCCGCACCCACCAGGAGGAACCCCGTGAGCGCACCCCCCGCGGCCGACGCCGGCCGTCACCCCGCGGTCGAGGTCGACCGCGTCACCCGCACCTTCGGCGACGTCGTCGCCCTCGACGACGTCAGCCTCACCGTGCAGCCCGGCGAGGCCGTGGGGGTGCTGGGCCCCAACGGCGCCGGCAAGTCCACGCTGCTGTCCCTGCTGGCCGGGCTGCGCCGCCCCACCAGCGGCACCGTCCGCCTCGCCGGCGGCGACCCCCGCCAGTCGGCGACCCGCTCCCGCCTCGGCGTCACCCCGCAGGCCACCGGCCTGCCGCAGACCCTCAAGGTCGGCGAGGTCGTCGACTTCGTCGCCGGCCACCACCGCGACCCGCTGCCCCGCGAGGAGGTGCTGGAGCGCTTCGAGCTGTCCGACTTGCGCGGCCGCCAGTGCGGGGGCCTGTCCGGCGGCCAGCAGCGCCGCCTCGCCGTGGCGCTCGCCTTCGTCGGCCGCCCCGACGTCGTGCTCCTGGACGAGCCGACGACCGGTCTGGACGTGCCGGCGCGCCACGCCCTGTGGAGCGCGGTGCGCGGCTTCGTCGCCGAGGGCGGCACGCTGCTGCTGACCAGCCACTACCTGGAGGAGGTGGAGGCGCTGGCCCAGCGCGTCGTGGTCGTCGACCACGGCCGGGTGCTGGCCGAGGGCACGGTGGCCGAGGTGCGCGGGCGCACCGCGCTGCGCCGGGTGCGCTTCGACGCCCCGGTGGGGGCCGTGCCGCCGCAGCTCACCGCCGGGGCCCAGGTCGTCGCCGACGGCTCCGGCGGGCAGTGCTGGGAGCTGCTCGTGCCCGACGCCGACGCGTTCGTGCGCGCCCTGGTCACCGCCGGCGTCGCCTTCCAGGACCTGGAGGTGGCGGCGGCCTCGCTGGAGGAGGCGTTCCTCGCTCTCACCGGCGAGCGGGCCGCGGGGGTGGCCGCGTGAGCGCCCCCGCCTCCACCCGGCCGGCCGGTGCTCTCCGGCTGACGTGGCTGCACACCCGCTACCAGGTCACCGAGACGCTGCGGGTGCCCGTGGTCGTCGTCAGCACCGCCGTCTTCCCCGCGCTGATCCTCGCCGTGTTCGTCGTCCCGCAGGCCGCGTCGATGAGCCCGCTGGGCGCCACCGCGGCCGTCGCGCAGCTGGCGGTGTTCTCCGCGATGAGCGTGTCGCTGTTCACCCACGGCGCCGGGATCGCCGAGGACCGCGCGCTGCCGTGGGACACGCACCTGCGCACCCTGCCGGTCGGTGCCGGCCCCCGCTTCACCGCCCGGGTGCTCATGGGTGCCTTCTTCACCGTGCTGGGCCTGGTGCCGCTGCTGGTGCTGGCCGCGCTGGTCACCGACGCCACCACCACCCCGGCGCGGTTCGCCGCCGGCCTGGGCGGGCTGCTGCTGGCGGGCCTGCCGCTGCTGGCCATGGGCCTGGCCGTCGGCTACTCGGTGCCCGCCAAGGCCGCGCTGGCGCTGGCGCAGGTGCTGCTGCTGCCGCTGGCCTTCGCGGGCGGGCTGTTCCTGCCGCCGGAGGCCATGCCGGACTGGCTGGCGGGGATCTCCACCTGGACGCCGACCCGCGCCGGGCGCGACCTCGTCGTCGGAGCGGTCACCGGCACGGACGTGCCGTCCACGGCGCTGCCGGTGGTGCTCGGCTGGACCGTCCTGCTGGGCGCCCTCGCCGTGTGGGCGATCCGGCGCGACCAGGGCCGCCGCTTCCGCTGATCAGCGGCAGGTCGCCGGCCGGGCGCGCTTGCGGGAGTAGAGGTCCGCGTCGGCGCGGGCGATCCAGTCGGCCACCGCCTCCCCGGGGGCGTGCTCGGCCACCCCGGCGCTCCAGCGCCCCCGCGGGCAGGCGCTGCGCAGCGCCGCGAGGACCCCGGGGACCTCCGCGGCGCGGGTGCGCGGCATCAGCAGGGCGAACTCGTCGCCCCCCAGGCGGCCGAGCAGGTCCCCGGGGCGCAGCGCACCGGTCCAGGCGCGGGTGAGCTCGGTCAGGAGCCGGTCGCCGGCCGCGTGGCCGTCGCGGTCGTTGACCGCCTTGAAGCCGTCGAGGTCCAGGACGGCCAGGCACACCGGCCCCGCCTCGCGGGTGCGGGGTGCCACGGCCACCTCGGCCTCGGCGAGCCAGGCGGCCCGGGTCAGCGCGCCGGTGAGCAGGTCCTCGTCGGCCCGCGCGCGCAGGCGCAGCACCAGGCCGTTGACGGTCCAGGCGACCGCGGCGATGGTGCCGCCCATGAAGCCCCACGTCTGGGCGGGCGAGGGCGCCCCGCCGCCCCACAGCGCGGCGGCGAAGCCGGCCAGGACCAGGGCCAGGTGGGCGCGCACCGCCCGGCGGGAGTGGAAGGCGGCGGTGAACAGGGCGATCCACACGTAGCTGCACGCGGTGACGACCCGCCCGGCCGGGGTGGTGGAGGCCAGCACGCTGGCGGAGACGACGCAGGTGGCCAGGAGCAGCACGGCGTGCGGCAGCGCCCGCGGCAGCCGGGCGGCGCGGGCGTGCAGGAGCGCGCCGAGCGCCAGGCCCACCCCGCCCGCGGCCGCGGCCACCGCCGTGGGCGCGGTGGGGCTGAAGGGGACGGCGGCGGTGGCCAGCGACAGCGCCCCGGCGCCCAGGACCGCGCGGGCCAGCGTGCGGCCCTCCGCCAGCGGTGCCCGGCGACGGGTGCGGACGACACGTGCCACCGCCACCGCCCCCGTCCCCGTGCCGGGTCCCCGCGGGACCCGCTCCTGCAGGGATCGGCGCCGACGGGGCGTTCCTCCAGGTGCAGCGCGGGGGATCACCCGGGAGGACCAGCGTGCGCGGCGGGGCCCGCGGCCGCGGGGCGCCCGGGACCCCGCTGCGCGCGTAAGCTCGTGCGCCGTGGCCACCGACTTCCCCGCCGAGATCTCCGCCCTCCGCCAGACGTACGCGTCGATCCGGGAGGTGTCGGACCTCGACGCGCTGCGGCGGGAGCTGGCCGAGCTGAACGAGCAGGCCGCCGCCCCCGACCTGTGGGACGACGTCGAGCACGCCCAGGGCGTGACCAGCCGGCTGTCGGCGGTGCAGGCTGAGCTGGAGCGCATCGAGCGGATGGGCTCGCGCATCGACGACCTCGAGGTGCTCGTGGAGCTGGCGGAGTCCGAGGACGACGCCGACTCGCGCGAGGAGACCGAGCGCGAGCTCACCTCGATCAAGAAGCAGCTGGAGGAGCTGGAGATCCGCACCCTGCTGTCCGGCGAGTACGACGGGCGCGAGGCGCTGGTGACGATCCGCTCCGAGGCCGGTGGTGTGGACGCCGCCGACTTCGCGGAGATGCTCATGCGCATGTACCTGCGCTGGGCGGAGCGCAAGGGCTACAGGAGCGAGGTCTACGACACCTCCTACGCCGAGGAGGCGGGCATCAAGTCCGCCACGTTCAAGGTGGCCGCCCCCTACGCCTACGGCACGCTGAGCGTGGAGCAGGGCACCCACCGCCTGGTGCGCATCTCCCCGTTCGACAACCAGGGCCGGCGCCAGACGTCCTTCGCGGGCGTGGAGGTGCTGCCGGTGGTGGCCGAGACCGACCACATCGAGGTCCCCGAGAACGACGTGCGCGTGGACGTCTACCGCTCCTCCGGCCCGGGCGGGCAGTCGGTCAACACCACCGACTCCGCGGTGCGCCTGACGCACCTGCCCACCGGCATCGTGGTGACCTGCCAGAACGAGAAGTCGCAGCTGCAGAACAAGGCCGCGGCGATGCGCGTGCTGCAGGCCAAGCTGCTGGAGAAGGCGCGCAAGGACCGCCAGGCCGAGCTGGACGCCCTCAAGGGCGACGACTCCGGCTCGTGGGGCAACCAGATGCGCTCCTACGTGCTGCACCCGTACCAGATGGTCAAGGACCTGCGCACCAACCACGAGGTCGGCAACACCTCGTCCGTCTTCGACGGGGAGATCGACGCGTTCCTGGAGTCCGGCATCCGCTGGCGCCGCCAGGGCGAGCGCTCCGCCGAGGGCTGAGCGCGGGGCGCGACCCACCCGGACGGGTGCCGACGCTCACCGCCGGTGACCGCCCGTAGAGTGGGCGACGGCCGGAGCACCCCCGCACGTCCCGTCCCCGAGACCGGCCGCCCCACGAGTGATCACCTTCGAGCACGTCAGCAAGGTCTACGGCGAGGGGCACCGCCCCGCGCTCGCCGAGGTGACCCTGCAGATCGACAAGGGCGACTTCGTCTTCCTCGTCGGCCCGTCCGGGTCGGGCAAGTCGACCTTCCTGCGGCTGGTGCTGAAGGAGGAGAAGGCGTCCTCCGGGACCGTCCAGGTCGCCGGGCGCGACGTGGGCCGGCTGCGCAGCTGGAAGGTGCCGGCGCTGCGCCGCCAGATCGGGGTGGTCTTCCAGGACTTCCGGCTGCTGACCGACAAGTCCGTCTTCGAGAACGTCGCCTTCGCGCTGCAGGTCCTGGGCAGGCCGCGGCACGTCATCGCGCAGTCGGTGCCGGAGACGCTGGCGCTGGTGGGGCTGCAGGGCAAGGAGAAGAGGCGTCCGCACGAGCTGTCCGGCGGTGAGCAGCAGCGGGTGGCGATCGCCCGCGCGTTCGTCAACCGGCCCGCGCTGCTGCTGGCCGACGAGCCCACCGGCAACCTCGACCCGGAGACCAGCGTGGGCATCATGAAGCTGCTGGACCGCATCAACCGCACGGGGACCACCATCGTCATGGCCACGCACGACGACGACATCGTCGACCAGATGCGCAAGCGGGTCGTGGAGCTGCGTGACGGCCGCGTCGTGCGCGACGAGGACCGCGGCGTGTACGGGTCGGCCCGCTGATGCGCCTCGGGTTCGTCCTGCGGGAGATGGGCGCCGGGCTGCGGCGCAACCTGTCGATGACCGTCTCGGTCGTGCTGGTGACGATGGTCTCGCTGTTCTTCCTGGGCCTGGGGCTGCTGGTGCAGCAGCAGGTCTCGATCCTCAAGGGCGACTGGTACGACCGCGTGCAGGTCTCCGTCTTCCTGTGCGGGGAGGTCAGCACCGCCGAGGCCTGCCCCGCCGGCCCGATCACCACCGAGCAGCGCGACGCCCTGCGCGAGCAGCTGCAGGCCTCGCCCCTGGTGGCCCAGGTGTTCTACGAGTCCCAGCAGGAGGCGTACGAGAGCTTCCTGGAGATGTACGACGAGACCTTCGCGGAGAACGTCACCCCCGACCAGCTGCCGGAGTCGTTCCGGGTGCGCCTGACCGAGCCGGACCGCTACGAGGAGGTCCGGGCGCAGTTCGCCGGGCAGCCCGGGGTGGAGGACATCCCCGACCAGCGGGCGGTCCTGGACCCGCTGTTCGCCGCGATGGACGGCGCCACCCGCGTGGCGATCGGCCTGGCGGCGCTGATGCTGCTGTGCTCGGTGCTGCTGGTGTCCACGACGATCCGCCTGACGGCGTTCAGCCGCCGCCGCGAGACGAGCATCATGCGGCTGGTGGGCGCCTCCCGGGCGCTGATCCAGCTGCCGTTCGTGCTGGAGGGCGTGGTGGCCAGCTTCGTGGGGGCCGTCCTGGCCTCGGGCGCGCTGTACGCGCTGGTGGAGTTCGGTGTCGGGCGGCTGCAGGAACGGCCGGACTTCACCACCCGCCTGGTCGAGAGCGCGGACGTGCTGTGGCCGACCGCGCCGGTGCTGCTGGGCGTCGGGCTGGTCTTCTCCGTGATCGCCTCCCTGCTGAGCCTGCGCCGCTGGCTGCGGGTCTGACCGTGCACGACGGCGGCGGGTGTCCCGCCGTGTGCGCCCTGCGAGAACGGCCGTGCGCACCGGTGCCCGGCGCGCCTAGACTCGACGGTTCCAGACCACACGGGGGAGGGCCGACGTGCCGCGCGAGACCGGGCGCAAGGTGATCGCCAGCAACCGCAAGGCGCGCCACGACTACCACATCGAGGACACCTACGAGGCGGGCCTGTCCCTGATGGGCACCGAGGTGAAGGCCCTGCGCATGGGCCGCGCCTCCCTCGTGGACGGCTTCGCCCAGATCGACCGGGGGGAGATGTGGCTGGAGCACGTCCACATCCCCGAGTACGTGCAGGGCACCTGGACCAACCACGCGCCCCGCCGGCGCCGCAAGCTGCTGCTGCACCGCGCCGAGATCGACAAGTGGGCCGGCAAGGTCCGCGAGTCCGGCCTGACGATCGTGCCGCTGTCGCTGTACTTCTCCGACGGGCGGGTGAAGGTCGAGATCGGCCTGGCCAAGGGCAAGAAGAACTACGACAAGCGCCACGCGCTGCGCGAGCGCCAGGACCGGCGCGAGGCCGAGCGCGCCATGTCGCTGCGGCGCAACCGCGAGTGATCCGGCGGTAGTGGTCCAGGCCCTCGTCCGCCGCCTCGGGAATGCGCGCGCCGGGGCGGCCGTTGGGACGTATGCTGGTCACCGGTCGCCACGACGGGGCCGGCAGCACCACAACTCAACAAGGGGATGACAGGTTTCGACGTCGGTCGTCGAGCCAGGGGAAGCGGGTCGAGGATGCACGGTCATCTCGTCAACGCTCCGTGCAAACCAATAGGTGCCGATTCCAAGCGCACCGAGTTCGCCCTCGCCGCCTGAGCGAGTGCGACTCTGTCAGCCCGGGTGAGCTCCCGCCCCGGGTCCTGGCATCGACTAGGGGGCTCACCTCTCACCGAGGTCGCGTAGGTGAGAGGGACATTCAACGCGGCTGGGCCCGGCGATGACATGCCTGTGTGAGCATCGGGGCCGAGCAGACCGCTGAACAGGCTGCACCCGGAGAAGCCCTGGTACCACGCTGACGGACGCGGGTTCGATTCCCGCCATCTCCACACCCTGTCGAAGGGCCGCTCCCCGCTCGGGGAGCGGCCCTTCGTCGTGCCCGGGCGCCGTGGGCCCGCCCCGGCCCCTCCGCCTCCGGTCGCTCACCCCGCGGTCGTACGCGGCCCCGCGCGGTTCCGCCTGCGCTCCGACGCGGTGGGCCGTGCCCGCGCGGCAGCCTCGGGGGCATGGACATCCTCACCGCTCGCGGTCTCGTCATGGCCTACGGCGACGGCCCGGGGGCGACGCGCGCGCTCGACGGCGTCGACGTCTCGCTGCGTCCCGGCGAGTCCGTCGCCGTCACGGGCCCGTCGGGGTCCGGCAAGACCACGCTGCTGCACTGCCTGGCGGGCATCGTGCGGCCCACGGCCGGCTCGGTGCAGCTGGAGGGAGCGGACCTGGCGGCGATGGGTGACGCGCGCCGCACGGTGCTGCGCCGCAGCGCGTTCGGGTTCGTGTTCCAGTCCGGGCAGCTGCTGGCGGAGCTGCCCGCGCAGGAGAACGCGGCGCTGCCGCTGATGCTGGCGGGCGTGGACCGGCGCACCGCCACCGCGCGCGCCCGGGACGTGCTGGCCGCCCTGGGGCTGGCGGGGCTGCAGGACCGGCGGCCGGGGCAGCTGTCCGGTGGCCAGGCGCAGCGGGTGGCGATCGCCCGCGCCCTGGTGGGCTCGCCGAAGGTGGTGTTCGCCGACGAGCCGACCGGCGCGCTGGACCAGGGCACCGGCGAGGAGGTCCTGGGCACGCTGACGGGCGCGGTGCGGGCGGCGGGCGCGGCGCTCGTCGTCGTCACCCACGACCCGGCGGTGGCCCGCTGGTGCGGGCGGACCCTGGCGATGCGCGACGGCCGCGTGGTGCGCGAGTTCCGCGCGCCCGCCGAGGTGCCCGCCGGGGCGGGGGTGTCCTCGTGAGGGGGGCGCTGGGCGTGTGGCTGCGGCTGCTGCGCCACCGCGACTCCGGCGGGCACCTGCCGCCGGTGCTGGCCGTGCTCGCCTTCGCCGCGGCGACGTGGGCGGTGCTGACCGTGGCCGGCGGGGTGCAGGCGTTCACGGCGCGCTCGCACCTGGCGGCACCGGGGTCGGACGCGGAGCTGTACCCGCTGCTGGCGGCGGTGTCGGTGGCGCTGCTGGTGGTGCCGACCGCCGCGCTGGGCGGGGCGGCGGCCCGCCTGACGGTGGCCCGCCGCGACGAGCGGCTGTCCCGGCTGCGGCTCGCGGGGGCCACGAGCGCGCAGACCGGTGCGCTGGCGCTGCTGGACTCCGCGGCGCAGGCCGTGGCGGGGGCGCTGGCCGGCGTCGTGCTGAACCTGCTGGCGACCCCGCTGGTGGCGCGGCTGCGCTTCCAGGGGCGCGCCTTCGAGGCGTCGGAGCTGCGGCTGGGCCCGGGTCCGGTGGCGGCCACGGTCGGCGCGGTGCTCGCCGTGGCGCTGGTCTCCTGCGCGGTGAGCCTGCGGCGGGTCAGCCTCACGCCGCTGGGCGTGGCGCAGCGGGAGCCCGCCCGGGCGCTCAGCTGGGTGCGGCTGCTGCCGGTCCTGGTCGTCGGTCTGGTGTTCACGGCCGCCTTCCACGTGCTCGGCGAGCTGACGGCGAGCTACGGCACGGCTACCGCGGTCGTGGTGCTGGCGGTGCTGCTCGGCGGCACCTTCGCCCTGTACAACCTCGCCGGCCCCCTGCTGCTGTCGCTGCTGGGCCGGCTGCTGGCCGCGCGGGCGCGCAGCGTGCCGACCCTGCTGGCCGCCCGGCGCATCGCCGAGGACCCGCGCGGCGCCTGGCGCGGCGTCGGCGGCATCGCCCTGGTGACGTTCGTGGCGGGCTGCCTGAGCGTCGTGCCCGGCACGACGGCCACCGGCGGCGACGTCGAGGGCGACGTGCTGCTCACCGACGTCGGCACCGGGGCCCTGGTCACCCTGGTGATCGCCGCGGTGCTGGCGGCGGTGTCCACGGGCGTGGCGCAGGCGTGCCGGGTGCTGGACGGCGCCCCGCAGCTGCGGGCGCTGCACCTGGCCGGCACGGACGTCGCGGTGCTGCACGCGGCGCGCTCGCGGGAGACGTGGCTGCCGCTGCTGGTGACCACCGGTGGAGCCGCGCTCACGGCGCTGCTGGTCGTCTCCCCGCTGCTGGCGGTGCTGCGCGGCGCGCCGGTGGGGGTGCTGCTGTTCGTGGCGTGCGCGGTCGGCGGGGCGGGGCTGGTGCTGCTGGCGGCGCGCGCCAGCCGGCCCCTGGTGGTGCGCGCCGCCGACCTGGGCCGACCCCTGCGGTGACACCGGGTCGCGTCACCGGCACGCGACCCTGCGCGCACGTCACGGCCTGCTCCGTGCCTCTGTGAACACGCTGCGTCGCAAGCGTTGCGCCGTGCCGGGGGTCTTGCCCTGATCGGTTCGGCCCGCCGCGCAGGCGGTGCCTACGGTCGCCCTCCAGACGGTCCAGCAGCGGCCGCCGACGGAGGGGGCGCAGTGCAGGACGTGGACTACCGCAGGCTGGTGGAGGACTCCCCGCTGGCCACCCTCCTCGTGCGCGACGGGACTATCCTGTGGGCCAACCCGGCCGCGCGCCGGATCGTGGGGGCCGAGGCGGCCGGGCCCGGTCCCGCGGGGTCGACGCTGGACTCCCTGGTGCACCCCGACGACCGTGGAGGGCTGGCGGACGCGCTGCGGGCCGCCCTGGCCGCCGGCCCGGGGCGCGACGCCCCGCCGCCCGAGTGGCGCTTCCTGCGTCCCGACGGCACCGCGGCGACCGTGGAGGTCGTGGCCTCGGCGGTGCGCTTCGAGGGCGCGCCGGCGATCGCCCTGGCGTGCTGGGACGTCTCCCAGCACGTCGAGCGCCACCGCGACCTCGTGCACCGCGCCACCCACGACCGGCTGACCGGCCTGCCCAACCGCTCCCTGTTCGAGGACCGCTGGTCCCAGGCGCGCTCGCGCGCCCGGCGCACCGGGCGCGCCCCGGTGGTCGCCTTCTGCGACGTGGACGACCTCAAGCGGATCAACGACGAGCACGGGCACCTGGCCGGCGACGAGGTGCTGGTGGCCGTCGCGCAGCGGCTGACCGCGGTGGCCCGAGCGGAGGACACCGTCGCCCGCTACGGCGGCGACGAGTTCGTGGTCCTGGTCGAGGGGCCGGCCCTCGTCGAGCCCGCCGCCCTGCGCGAGCGGTTCCGCAGCGCCGTCTCCGGCGTGGAGGTCCCGCTGCCGGGCGGTTCGGGCAGCGTCACGCTCACGTGCAGCATCGGCCTGGTCGACGACGACGTGGACGCCCCGATCGCCGAGGTGCTGGCCCGCGCCGACGCGCAGATGTACCGCGAGAAGCGGTCCCGCCGCTCCTGAGGGCCCGCTCCTCGCGGTGCACCCGCGCTGCACCCGCGCGCCGGCCCGCACGTACGGTGCCGGGTGTGAGTCGACTGCTCCAGCCCCTGACCCTGCGCGGCACCACCTTCGCCCACCGGGTCTGGGTCTCCCCGATGTGCCAGTACTCCTGCGACCCCGTCGCCGCGCCCGGCGTCCCGGACGACTGGCACCTGGTCCACTACGGCTCGCTGGCCGTCGGCGGCGCGGCCCTGGTCCTGACCGAGGCCGCCGCCGTGGTGCCCGAGGGCCGCATCAGCCCGCACGACGCGGGCCTGTGGGACGAGGAGCAGGAGCGCGCCTGGGCACGGGTCGTGGCGTTCGTGCACTCCCAGGGCGCCGCAGCCGGCGTCCAGCTGGCCCACGCCGGCCGCAAGGCGAGCACCCACCGCCCGTGGGCGCCGGTGCAGGGCAGCGTGCCGGTGGAGGAGGGCGGCTGGCCGACCGTGGCGCCCAGCGCGATCGCCCACGGCGGCCTGGCGGTCCCCGCCGCGCTGGACGCCGACGGGGTCGCCGGGGTCGTGACCGCCTTCGCCGACGCCGCCCGCCGCGCCGAGCGCGCCGGCTTCGACGTCGTGGAGCTGCACGCCGCGCACGGCTACCTGCTGCACCAGTTCCTCTCGCCGCTGTCCAACCGGCGCACGGACGGCTACGGCGGCGACCTCGCCGGGCGCTCGCGCCTGCTGCTGGAGGTCCTGGACGCCGTGCGCGCCGCGTGGCCGGACGACAAGCCGGTGTTCGTGCGCGTGTCCACCTCCGACTGGGCCGAGGGCGGCTGGGACGTGCAGGAGTGCGTCGAGCTGGCGCGGCTGCTCGCCGAGCACGGTGCCGACCTCGTCGACGCCTCCTCCGGCGGCAACGTGCCCGAGCAGCGCATCCCCGTCGGCCCCGGCTACCAGGTGCCCAACGCGGGCCGCCTGAAGCGGGAGGCCGGGGTGCCGGTCGGGGCCGTGGGGCTGATCCTGGACCCGCTGCAGGCCGAGCAGGTGCTGGTCAGCGGCGACGCGGACGCGGTGCTGCTGGCCCGCCCGCTGCTGGCCGACCCCCGCTGGCCCCAGCGCGCCGCGGTGGCCCTGCACGACACCGGTGCCGTGGCGTGGCCGGCGCAGTACGTGCGCGCCACCCGCGAGGACGTCCCCCTCAGCGCCCCGCGGTGAGCCCCCGCCCGCGCCGGGCCGGAGTCGTGCGGACGGGCCATGATGGGGGGGTGCGCCACCGGACCAGAACGGAGCGGCAGTCGTGAGCCCCCTGCCCCCCACCGCCCTGACGGGGCGCCTGCTGCTGGCGACGCCGTCGCTGACCGACCCCAACTTCCACCGCGCCGTCGTCCTCGTGCTCAACCACGACGAGGACGGTGCGCTGGGCGTGGTCGTCAACCGCCCGCTGGAGGTGGACGTGGACGCGGTGCTGCCGGGCTGGCAGGCGTTCGCCACCGCCCCCGGCAAGCTGTTCCAGGGCGGTCCCGTGGCGCTGGACTCCGCCCTGGGCCTGGTGGCCGTGCCCGGCGACCGGCCCGACCCCGCCGGGGTGCGCCGCGTGTTCGGCTCCGTGGGGCTGGGGTCGGTGGGCCTGGTGGACCTGGACACCCCGCCGGAGGCCGTCGTGGACGAGCTGTCGGGCCTGCGCATCTTCGCCGGCTACGCGGGCTGGGGCGCCGGCCAGCTGGAGGGCGAGATCGCCGAGGAGGCGTGGTTCGTGCTGCCCGCCGAGGCCCGCGACGCCTTCAGCGACGACCCCGACCGGCTGTGGGCGGACGTGCTGCGCCGGCAGGGCGGCGACCTCGCGCTGGTGGCGAGCTTCCCGGCCGACGTGTCGCTGAACTGACCCCGCGCCGGCACGTACGATCCCGGCATGAGCTCGCCGACCGACGACCCGTTCAGCCCCGCCCCGCAGGAGGCGCCGTCGTCGACGCCCTCGCGCACGGCCGTCCTGGACCGCCAGGAGCAGGCGGAGGAGAAGGTCGAGCCCGGCGACCACGAGCGCTTCGCGCACTACGTGAAGAAGGAGAAGATCATGGAGTCCGCCCTCTCGGGCGACCCCGTGATCGCGCTGTGCGGCAAGGTGTGGGTGCCCGGCCGCGACCCCAAGCGGTTCCCGGTCTGCCCCACCTGCAAGGAGATCTACGAGAGCCTGTCCGGCGCCGGCAAGGGCGGCGGCAAGGACGGCGGCGGGGACGG
This sequence comes from Kineococcus auxinigenes, assembly GCF_050871525.1. Taxonomy (NCBI): domain Bacteria; kingdom Bacillati; phylum Actinomycetota; class Actinomycetes; order Kineosporiales; family Kineosporiaceae; genus Kineococcus; species Kineococcus auxinigenes. Next base: position 34,609 of record NZ_JBKBCT010000012.1, read on the forward strand.
CTCCGGCCGCTGATGGCGCGCCCCGCCGGCCGTGGTGGGAGCCCGGCCGCTGCGGCGGGGCCGCTCTCGCGCGCCCACCGCGCCACCACGCTGCCCGTCCTGGCCTTCATCTGCCTGGTCGCCTTCGAGTCGATCGCCGTGGCCACGGCCATGCCGCGCGCCGCGGCCGACCTGGGGGCGGTGCGCTCCTACGGCCTGGCGTTCTCCTCCTTCCTCACCGCCAGCCTGCTGGGCACCGTCGTGGCCGGCAGCTGGGCCGACGCCCGGGGCCCGCGCGCGCCGATGGCCACCGGTGCCGCGCTCTTCGTCGTCGGCCAGAGCGTGTGCGCCGCCGCGCCCACCTACTCCGCCCTGCTGGCCGGGCGCCTGCTGGCCGGTCTGGGCGGCGGGCTGCTGGTGGTGTCCATCTACGTCGTCGTCGGCTCCGCCTACCCCGACGAGGTGCGCCCGCGGGTGTTCGGCTGGATGTCGGCGTGCTGGGTGCTGCCCGGCGTGGCCGGGCCCGCGCTGGCCGGGTGGATGGCCGACGCGGTCGGCTGGCGCCTCGTCTTCGGCGTCGTCGTGCCGGTCGCCGTCCTGGTGGCCGCGGTGATCCTGCCGCGGGTCGCCGCCGCCGCGGCCGCGCACGGCACCCCGGCGGCACCGGGCGCGCCGGGCGACGCCCGCCGGCGGGTGCGGCGCGGGCTGGTCGTGGCCGCAGGCGCCGGGGCGCTGCAGGCGGGCGCGGAGGACCTGGCCGGCGGCGGGACCGCGGCGGTGCTGCTGACGGCGGGCGGGGCGGTGGCGGTCGCCGCGGCCCTGCCCGGGCTGCTGCCGCCGGGGGCGCTGCGCCTGGCGCGCGGGCTGCCCAGCGTCGTGGTGGTGCGCGGGCTGTTCACGGCCGCGTTCTTCGGCACCGAGACGTTCGTGCCGCTCATGCTGGTCTCCGAGCGGGGCTTCTCGCTGTCGCAGGCCGGGCTGGTGCTCACCGGCGGGACCCTGGGCTGGTTCGCCGGCACCACCTCGCAGGCGCGGGCCCTGGACGGGGTGCCGCGCGCGCTGCTGCTGCTCGCCGGCGGCAGCGCCCTGGCCGTGGCCGGCGCGCTGCTGGCCGCCTTGACCCTGACCGGCGCCAGCGGGTGGTGGGTGCTGGCCGCGTGGCTGCTCGCGGGGTTCGGGATGGGCCTGGGCGTGGCCACCACCAGCGTGCTCACCCTGCGCCTGGCGGCCCCGGCCGAGCGGGGCCTGGCCTCCTCGGCGCTGCAGCTGTCCGACAACCTCGGCTGCGTGCTGGGCATCGCCGTGGCCGGGGGCGTCTTCGCGGCCCTGCACGCCGGCGCCGGCCGCGACCAGGCCCTGTTCGGCGGCCTGTACGCCGGGCTGGCGCTGGTGGCGCTGGCCGCCGGGCTCGCCGGCCCCCGCGCGCCGGTGCCGCGCCCGCCGGTGTCCTGCCCGGAGCCCGCCGCGGGGTCGTCTACGGTGGGAGGACCGTGAGCACGAGCACCCAGAACACCTCGCCGGACCTGTTCGACACCGCACCCGCCGGGCCCACCGCGACCCCGACCGGTGCCGCCGCGTCGCCGGGCAGGCCCCTGCGCGCGTGGCAGCAGCAGGCGGTCGAGCAGTACTTCGACCCCGAGCGCCCCGACCCCGAGGACTTCCTGGTCACCGCGACCCCGGGCGCGGGCAAGACGACCTTCGCCCTGGCGCTGGCCCGCCGGCTGCTGGACGCCCGCAAGGTCGACCGCGTCGTCGTGGTCGCCCCCACCGACCACCTGCGCACCCAGTGGGCCGAGGCCGCCCACCGCGCCGGCATCGAGCTGGACCCGACGATGTCCAACGCGGTGGGGCCGGTGCGCCCGGACGTGCGCGGCTACGTCACCACCTACGCGCAGGTCGCCGGGCACCCGATGCTGCACCGGGCCCGTGCCACCGCCAAGCGCTCCCTGGTCGTGCTCGACGAGATCCACCACGCCGGCGACGGCCTCAGCTGGGGCGAGGCGGTGCAGGAGGCGTTCGCCGACGCGCGCCGCCGCCTGTCCCTGACGGGAACCCCGTTCCGCACCAAGGCCGACGAGCGCATCCCGTTCGTGAAGTACGTCGAGGACGACTCGGCGGAGTCCGAGGGTGGCCTGCGCAGCCTGGCGGACTACACGTACGGCTACCGGCAGGCCCTGGCCGACGGCGTGGTGCGCCCGGTGGTGTTCGCCGCCTACACCGGCACCTCGCGCTGGCGGAACTCCGCCGGTGAGGTGGTGGCCGCCTCCCTGAGCGAGCCCTCCACGAAGTCGGTGGAGGCGCTGGCGTGGAAGACGGCGCTGGACCCGCGCGGGGACTGGGTGCCGCACGTCATCGCCGCGATGGACGAGCGCCTGGAGCACCTGCGCGAGCACGGCATGCACGACGCCGGCGGGCTGGTGCTGGCCTCCGACCAGGACGACGCCCGCGCCTACGCCAAGATCGTGCAGCGCGTCACGGGGGAGAAGCCGGTGCTGATCCTGTCCGACGACCCCAAGGCGTCGAGCAAGATCCAGGACTTCGCCGACGGCGACCAGCGCTTCGCGGTGTGCGTGCGCATGGTCTCCGAGGGCGTCGACGTGCCGCGCGCGGCGTGCCTGGCGTGGATGACCTCGTACCGCACCCCGCTGTTCTTCGCCCAGGCCGTCGGGCGCGTGGTGCGCGCCCGCGCCCGCGGGGAGTCGGCCACGGTGTTCCTGCCTGCGGTGCGCCCGCTGCTGGCGCTGGCCGCGGAGATGGAGACCGACCGGAACCACGTCATCCCGCCGCCGCCGAGCGTCACCTCCGAGGAGGTGGACGAGGGCGGGCTTGACCTGCTGCCGGCGCCCGAGCGCGAACCCGGCGGGGTGCAGGAGTACGAGGCGCTCGAGGCGCAGGCGGAGTTCGCGCACGTCCTGCACGGCGGCAGGGCCCTGCTGGGCACCGAGACCGCGCCGCTGGAGGTCAGCGCCGAGGAGGAGGACTTCCTCGGCCTGCCCGGGCTGCTCTCGCCGGAGCAGACGGCGGCGCTGCTGTCCCAGCGCGACGCGGAGATCCGCAAGCGCACGGCCACCCCGCGCGCCGCCGAGGAGCCCGCGGCGCCGGCACCCGCGGCGGAGCAGGACGACGAGGCGGTCTGGCACACCGCGGCGCTGCTGCGCAAGGAGATCCACGGGCTGGTGGGGCGGGTGGCGGCGGGCCGTCAGGTTCCGCACGCCACCGTCTACGCGAAGGTCCGCGCCGCGGTGCCGGGCCCGCCGTCGGCCTCGGCCGGGGTGGACGTGCTGCGGCGCCGGCGCGACCACCTGCTGGCGATGGTGTGAACCGGTAGGTTCGGACGGTGCCCGAGATCGTCCAGCGGACCATGGTCCGGGGAGCCGTCGACGAGGTGTTCGACGTCTCCCTCGACCTCGACGTCGAGCGCGTGGCGGGCCGGCGGTTCCGGGTCCGCGCCGTCGAGGGCTTCGGTCGCACGAAGGGCCGCATCCAGCTCGGCGAGAGCGTGCGCTGGCGGCTGAAGCTGTTCCGGTTCCTGCCGGTCACGCACACCTCGAACATCGTGGAGCTGGAGCGCCCGCGCCGGTTCGTGGACCGCATGGACTCCGGGGTGTTCGCGCAGTTCCACCACGAGCACGTCTTCGAGCCGGAGGGCCCGCAGATGACGATCATGACCGACCGGATGGCGTGGCGCAGCCCCGCCGGCCCGTTCGGGCGGGTGGCCGACGTGCTGTTCGTGCGCCGCACCCTGCGCCGGCTGCTGGCCGACCGCAACTCCGAGATCGTGCGCCGCTTCAGCTGAGCCGGACGGGGCGCCGGTGGAACCCGGCGCCGCCCGCACCCGTTCGACCGGCGTGGCCGGGAACGCCCCGGCCGCGGAGGAGGACGACGACGTGGGTTTTCTCGACAACCTCAGGAGCAAGGGCGCGCTCGCCGGCGACCAGCTGAAGACGCGGGTCGCGCAGTTCAAGAGCAAGGACTTCGCCGAGGCGAGCATGGCGACGTGCGCGCTCATCGCCGCCGCCGACGGCAAGATCGACCCCTCCGAGCGGCAGAAGACCGCCGCCTTCATCGGCTCCCACGACGTCCTGGCCGCCTTCGACGCCGCGCAGCTGCGCGACTCCTTCGACCGCTACTGCGGCAAGCTGTCCAGCGACTACGACTTCGGGAAGATCGAGGCCCTGCAGGCCGTCGGCAAGCTGCGCGGCAAGCCCGACCAGGCGCGCGCGGTCGTGCAGGTGGGGGTCCTGGTGGGCGGCGCCGACGGCGACTTCGACGACGACGAGCGCCGCGCGGTGCGCGACGTCTGCCACGCCGTGTCCCTGGACCCCGCGGAGTTCGGCGTCTGATGCTCCCCACGCTCCCGCCCGGACGGGCCGAGCGGGGTGCTGCCCGGCCGGCCTGGCAGGCTCGGCTCCCGTGAGCGCACCCGCCGGCTGGTACCCCGACCCCTCGCACCACGCCCAGTTGCGCTGGTGGGACGGCCAGCGCTGGACCGAGCACACCCACGCCGCACCGCAGGCCGGTGCCGGGCTGGACCTGCGCAAGGACCCCGCGCAGGGGCACCCGGACCCCCGCGCGCCGCACCCCGGGTCCGGCGGGCTCACCCCGTACGGGGGGAGCCCCTACGGCGACCCGTCCCGCGGGCAGCCGTCCGCGCGCGCCCTGGCCACGCCCGACGGGCAGCCGCTGGGCAACCTGGGGCTGCGGCTGCTGGCGCGCCTGCTGGACTGGGTGCTGGTCTCCGTCATCGCCACCGTCGCGGGCTGGTCGCTGGTGCAGCGCCTGGTGGCGACGATGGACGAGTCGCTCGACGCGGCGGCCGCCGGCGACCCCACGGCCACGCTGCGCCTGTTGGAGGACCCGGGTTTCACGGCGGCATCGTCCAGCTTCACGTTCGTGCTGCTGGCCGTCAGCGCCGCCTACACGGTGCTCCCGCTGCGCTTCTACGGCGCGACCCCCGGCAAGGCGCTGTTCGGCCTGCGGGTGCGGCACTGGGAGCGGCCCGGGCACCCCACGTGGGGGCAGTCGATCCTGCGCTGGGTCAGCAGCGACCTCGTCGGGCAGATCGTGCCGTTCTACCTGCTGCTGGACTACCTGTGGCCGACGTGGGACCGGCGCAAGCAGGCCCTGCACGACAAGCTGGGCGGCACCGTGGTGGTGCGCCGGCGCTGAACGCGCCCCCGGGCACCGCACCCCGCGGGGGTGCGGTGCCCGGGACGGCTCAGGCGGTGAACTGCGCGGGGCGCTCGCGCGGGGCCTCGCCCAGCGCCCGCGCGATCCCGTCCGCGTCCAGTTCCGCGCCGTAGACGGGGGTGCCGGGCTGCTGGCGCCACGAGTCGGCCAGCGGGCCGGCGTCCACGGCGTCGAAACCCGTCGCGAAGACGAGCTCGGCCACCACGGACTTCGCGGCCGCGTCGTCCCCGGCCAGCGGCAGGGCGCGCCGCTGCGGGTCGCCCGCGGGGCGCCCGGCGCTGAGCAGGTGCTCGGCCTGGATGCCGTTGAACGCCTTCACCCAGCGCAGCCGCCCGGCGGGGTCGAGCTGCTGCGCCACCCACGCCGTCTCCGGGGTGCCGGCCTCGATCGCGTCGATGCGCCCGTCGCGCTCGCGGGGGTAGTAGTTGCCGGTGTCGACGACCACGGTGCCGTCGGCGGCGGCGTCCAGCACCCCGGCCAGGTCCGGCACGCTCTTCTCCGGGACGGTGACCACCACGAGGTCGGCGCCGTGCGGGGCGTCGGCGGCGCTCACGGCGGTGGCGCCGGTCTCGGCCGCCAGGTCCGCGAGGGTCTGCGGCCCGCGGGAGTTCGCCACCCGGACCTCGTGCCCCAGCCGGGTGAACACCCGGGTGAGGTTCGCGCCGATGTTGCCCGCTCCGATGATGCCGATGCGCACGTCGTGCTCCCGTTCGTCGAGGTGGTGGTCCCTGCAGGGGCTCGGCAACCCCGCCGTGCGCCGTGCTGTTCCGGGCTGCGCCGTTCCGGGCCGCGGGTGCGGCTCAGGCGACGACGGGCTCGCCGACCAGCGCGACGCCCGCCGCCCGCAGCTGCTCCAGCGCCGCCTCGACGGTCGCCGCCGAGATGCCGGCGGTCAGGCCCAGCAGCACGGTCGTGCGGAACCCCTCGCGCGCGGCGTCCAGGGCGGTGGCGCGCACGCAGTGGTCGGTGGCGATGCCCACCACGTGCACCTCGTCCACGCCCCGCTGGCGCAGCCAGTCCGCCAGGCCGGTGACCAGCTCCCCGCCCTCGGCGGTCACGCTCGTGGTGGTGCCCTCGAACCCGGAGTAGGCCGCCGCGTACTGGCCCTTGCGGAAGACCGCCTCCACCCGGGAGGTGTCCAGCGCGTCGTGCAGCAGCGCGCCGTAGCTGCCCGCGCGGCAGTGCGGCGGCCAGGAGTCCACGAAGTCCGGGGTGTCGGAGAAGTGCCCGCCGGGGTCGACGTGGAAGTCCTGGGTGGCCACGACGTGGTCGTAGGAGATCCCGCCGCGGGCCAGCAGCTGGCTGGTGGCCGCCGCGACCTCGTCGCCGCCGGCGACCCCCAGCGCCCCGCCGGGGCAGAAGTCGTTCTGGACGTCCACCACGACCAGCGCGCGGGTCACCGGGCACCCCCCGCACCGTCCGCCGCCGGGGGCAGGACGGTGGTGGGCAGCGCGGGGTCGCCCTTGGACAGCGCCAGGCCGTCCCACGGCAGCGTCACCAGCGCCCGGCGCAGGTGCTCGCGGGACTCCTCCAGCGACGGCAGGTCCCGCACGCGCTCGCCGTCGACGACGAACGGCACCTGCAGCGGGCGGTCGTTCGGCTCGCGCGGCGGCGCCGCACCCACGCCGAGGACCTCCTCGGTGGCGGTGCCGGTGGGGCGGTGCCGGCGCACGGCGACCTTGCGCCCGCCCTGGGTGACCTTGGAGGTGGAGCGCTTGGCCACGGGACGGCCCTCGACCTCGACCAGCTTGTAGACCAGCCCGGCGGTGGGGGCCCCGGAGCCGGTGACCAGGGAGGTGCCCACCCCGTAGCCGTCCACCGGGGCGGCGGCCAGCGCCGCCAGGGCGTACTCGTCCAGGTCGCCGGAGACGACGATGCGGGTGCTGGTGGCGCCCAGGGAGTCCAGCTGCGCGCGCGCCTGCTCGGCCAGGACCGCCAGGTCCCCGGAGTCGATGCGCACCGCGCCCAGCTCGGGACCGGCGACCTCCACCGCCGTCTCGATGCCGCGGGTGATGTCGTAGGTGTCCACCAGCAGGGTGGTGCCCGTGCCCAGGGCGGCGACCTGCGCGCGGAACGCCGCCTCCTCGGTGTCGTGCAGCAGCGTGAAGGCGTGCGCGCTGGTGCCCGTGGTGGGGATGCCGTACCGCTCGCCGGCGGCGAGGTTCGAGGTGGCGGTGAACCCGCACAGGTACGCGGCGCGGGCGGCGGTGACCGCGGCCTCCTCGTGGGTGCGCCGCGAGCCCATCTCGATCAGCGGCCGCCCGTGCGCGGCGGTGCTCATGCGGGCCGCGGCGGCGGCGATCGCGCAGTCGTGGTTGAGGATGGAGAGCACCACCGTCTCCAGCACCACGGCCTCGGCGAAGGTGCCGGTCACCGTGAGCATCGGCGAGCCGGGGAACCACAGCTCGCCCTCGGCGTAGCCCTCGATCGAGCCGCCGAAGCGGTACGCGGCCAGCCAGTCCAGCGTGCGCTCGTCCAGCACCCCGCGCAGCCGGGCCAGGGAGGCCTCGTCGAAGGTGAAGTCGCGCACCGCGTCCAGCACGCGCGGCACGCCGGCGACCACGCCGTAGCGGCGCCCCTCGGGCAGGCGGCGCCCGAAGACCTCGAAGACGCAGCGCCGCTCGGCGGTGCCGTCGGCCAGCGCGGCCTGCAGCATCGTCAGCTCGTAGTGGTCGGTCAGCAGCGCGGTGGAGGCGCCGGGTGCCGTGCGTGGGCTCACGCGGGCGAACCTAGCGCGCACCGCGGACGCCGGGCGCGTCAGCGCGGGCCGGACGGGCGGGACGGACGGGCGGGGCTCCTAGACTGGGGCCGTGCCCTCGACCGTCCTCACCGCTCCCGTGGAGCTCGAGCGCCCCGAGGCGGACCTGACCGCCGCCCCCGACACCCCCTGGGTCACGCTGGTCTGGAACGACCCCGTGAACCTCATGTCCTACGTCTCCTACGTCTTCCGCACCCACTTCGGCTACTCCGAGGCCAAGGCGCAGGCCCTCATGCTCGACGTGCACACCAAGGGCCGCGCCGCGGTCAGCTCCGGCAGCCGCGAGCAGATGGAGCGCGACGTGGAGGCCATGCACGGCTACGGCCTGTGGGCGACCCTGCAGAAGGACGACTGAGCCCCCTGAGGATCCGACGACGCGCCATGGCCACCTTCCGCCGTTCCCGCAACGGGCTGTTCTCCCTGACCCTGCAACCCGTCGAGGCCGACGTCCTGGCCTCCGTCACCCGCGAGGTGCTGGAGCTGCTGGACGTGCCCGAGCGGCGCCCCGACCCGCTGGCCGAGGAGCTGGGCCTGGGCGACCTGCCCGGCTTCGGGGCGCTGGCCGACAGCGCCGGCGGGCCCGCCGCCCCGCCCGAGGACGACGTGCTGCGCCGCCTCCTGCCGGACGCCTACCCCGAGGACCCCGACGCCGCCGCGGAGTTCCGCCGCTTCACCGAGCACGGCCTGCGCGAGCGCAAGGCCGCCGCCGCGCGCGCCGTGCTGGCCTCGCTGGCCCCCGTGGAGGGGCAGGGCGGGCGCGTGCAGCTGGACGCCGACGGCGCCCGCACCTGGCTGGCCGCGCTCAACGACGTGCGCCTGGCCCTGGGCACCCGCCTGGGCGTCAGCGACGACTCCGAGCCGGAGCTGCTCGGCGACGACGACCCCGAGCGGTACGCGTGGGCCGTGTACGACTTCGCCACGCACCTGCAGGAGACCCTGGTGCGCTCCCTGGGCTGAGCCCGCACGGGCCCCGCGCGGTCCCGCGCGGGTGCGGTGCGCGTCCCGGGCGCGGCGCGCGGCGCCGCGTAACCTGCTGCGGTGAGCGCGAGCGTGGACCGGGACGACCCCATCGGCATCTTCGACTCCGGGGTCGGCGGCCTCACCGTCGCCCGCGCCGTCCTGGACCAGCTGCCGCACGAGGCGATCCACTACATCGGCGACACCGCCCACAGCCCGTACGGGCCCAAGCCCATCGCCGAGGTGCGCCGCTACGCCCTGGACGTGCTCGACGACCTCGTCGACTCCGGCGTGAAGATGCTCGTCATCGCCTGCAACTCCGCCTCCGCCGCCGTGCTGCGCGACGCCCGCGAGCGCTACGACGTGCCCGTCGTGGAGGTCATCCTCCCGGCGATGCGCCGGGCGGTGCGCGCCACCCGCAACAACCGCGTCGGCGTCATCGGCACCCGCGCCACGATCTCCTCGCGCGCCTACGACGACGCCTTCGCCGGCGCCCTGGACGTGCGGCTGACCAGCGCGGCGTGCCCGCGGTTCGTGGAGTTCGTCGAGCGCGGCGTCACCGGCGGCCCGGAGCTGCTCGACGCCGCCCGCGAGTACCTCGCCCCCGTCATCGCCGCCGGGGTGGACACCCTCGTGCTGGGCTGCACCCACTACCCGATGCTGACCGGCGTGCTGCGCACCGTCGTCGGCGACGGGGTGACGCTGGTCTCCAGCGCGGAGGAGACCGCCCTGGACGTCTACCGGGAGCTGTCCGCGCGCGACCTGCTGCGTCCCGACGACCGCCCCGCCCCGCGGCACCGCTTCACCGCCACCGGTGACCCCACCCCGTTCCGGCAGCTGGCGCAGCGCTTCCTGGGCCCGCAGATCGTCTCCGTGGAGGAGACCGGCCCGCTGCAGCTGGGGGCGCTGCGCGGGGCCCTGCGCGGCGCCGGTGAGAAGGTGGGCCGGTGAGCACCGACCCCACCGGAACCCCCGCACCCCGCGCCGACGGCCGCGCCCCCGACGAGCTGCGCGAGGTGCGCATCACCCGCGGCTGGCTCGACCACGCCGAGGGCAGCGTCCTGGTCGAGTTCGGCCGCACCCGCGTGCTGTGCGCGGCGTCCTTCACCGAGGGCGTGCCGCGCTGGCGCAAGGGGTCCGGGCAGGGCTGGGTGACCGCCGAGTACGCCATGCTGCCGCGCGCCACGAACACCCGCGGCGACCGCGAGTCCGTCAAGGGCAAGATCGGCGGGCGCACCCACGAGATCAGCCGCCTCATCGGCCGCAGCCTGCGCGCCGTCGTCGACACCAGGGCGCTGGGCGAGAACACCGTCGTCCTGGACTGCGACGTCCTGCAGGCCGACGGCGGCACCCGCACCGCCGCCATCACCGGCGCCTACGTGGCCCTGGCCGACGCGATCGCCTGGGGCAAGGCGAAGGGGCTGGTGCGCCAGTCCAAGCAGCCGCTCACCGGGTCGGTCAGCGCCGTCAGCGTCGGTGTCGTCGGCGGGCGCCCCGTCCTGGACCTGCCGTACGTGGAGGACGTCAAGGCCGAGACCGACATGAACGTCGTCGTCACCGGCGACGGCAGGTTCGTGGAGGTGCAGGGCACCGCCGAGGGCGTGCCCTTCGACCGCTCCGAGCTGGACGCCCTGCTGGACCTGGCGGTGGGCGGCTGCGCGCGCCTGGCCGCCCTGCAGGCCGAGGCGCTGGCCGCACCGCTGCCCGGGAGCCCCGCGTGAGCGCCCCGGCCGGTGCGCGCCGGGTGGTGCTGGCCACCCGCAACGCCCACAAGGTCGGCGAGCTGCGCGCGGTGCTCGAACCCCTGCTGCCCGACGTGCAGGTCCTGGGCGTCGACGCCTTCGACGACGTGCCCGAGGTCGCCGAGACCGGCGTGACGTTCGAGGAGAACGCGCTGCTGAAGGCCCGTGCCGTGGCCGCCGCCACCGGGGTCGTCGCCGTCGCCGACGACTCCGGCATCGCCGTGGACGTCCTGGGCGGGGCGCCGGGCATCTTCTCCGCCCGCTGGGCCGGCCGGCACGGCGACGACGCCGCGAACCTGGACCTGCTGCTGGCGCAGGTCGCCGACGTGCCGGAGCAGCACCGCGGCGGCGCGTTCGTGTGCGCCGCGGCGCTGGCCACCCCCGGCGGGGAGGAGCACGTCGTGCGCGGTGAGCTGCGCGGGCGGATCACCACCGCCGCCGCCGGTGGCGGGGGCTTCGGCTACGATCCGATCTTCGTGCCGGCCGGGTCCGAGCGGACCCTCGCCGAGCACACCGCGGAGCAGAAGAACGCGATCAGCCACCGCGGCCGCGCCTTCGGTGCGCTCGCGCCCGTGCTGGCCGCCGTTCTCGACGGGCGGCCCATCCAAGGGCCGGCCGGCTCCGAACCCCGGGTGTGAGGACACCGGGCAGCGCATCGAGGACTCCGGCGCCGGAGGGGAGCACGGGGCCACGGCCCCGCGCAGCCGGTCTCGCGGCGCTGTCCGGGGTCCTCGCCGCCGGCGTGACGTTCGGGGCGGGGCAGCTGGTGGCGGGTCTGCCGCTGCGCGGGCTGTCCCCCTCGGCGGCCCCCCTCGTCGTCGTGGGCGACGCCGTCGTGGACCGGGTGCCCGCACCCGTCAAGGAGTTCGCGATCAGCGCGTTCGGCACCGCGGACAAGGCGGTGCTGCTGGGCACCATCGCCGTGCTCGTCGTCCTGCTGGCCGCCGCCGCGGGCGTCCTCGCCCGCCGCCGCCTCGCGCTCGGCGTCGGCGTGGTGGGGCTGCTGGGCGTCGTCGGGGTCCTGGCGGCCGCGACCCGCCCCGACGCCACCGCCCTGTCCCCGCTGCCCTCCGTCCTCGGTGCCGCCGCCGGCGCGTACGCCCTCACCCTGCTGACGCGCCGCCTGGCACCCGGTGGCCGGGCCGAGGGGCCCCGCCGCCGCGCGCTCCTGCTCGGCGGGGTGGCCGCCGCCGGTCTGGCCACCGGGGGAGCGGGCCGCGTCCTGACCGGCGCCCGCGGCGCCGAGGAGTCGCGCGCGGGCGTCGTCCTGCCCGCCCCGGCCGAAGCAGCCCCGCCCGTGCCCGCCGGCGCCGACCCGGCCCGGCTCGTCGCCACCGGCCTGACCCCGTACGCCACCGGCAACCGCGACTTCTACCGCATCGACACCGCCCTCGTCGTGCCCGACCTGCGCGCGCAGGACTGGACGCTGCGGCTGCACGGCATGGTCGAGCGGGAACTCACCCTCACCTTCGACGACCTGCTCTCCCTGCCACTGGTCGAGCGGTGGATCACCCTCACCTGCGTCAGCAACGAGGTCGGCGGCGACTACGTCGGCAACGCGAAGTGGCTGGGGTACCCGCTGGCCGACCTGCTGGCCCGCGCCGGGGTGCGCGACGGCGCCGACATGCTGTTCGCCACCAGCGCCGACGGTTTCACGCTGTCCGCGCCGCTGGCCGAGGCGACCGACGGCCGCGACGCGCTGCTCGTCGTCGGCATGAACGGCGAGCCGCTGCCCCGCGAGCACGGGTTCCCCGTCCGCATGGTGATCTCCGGCCTGTACGGGTTCGTCTCGGCGTGCAAGTGGGTCACCGACCTCGAGGTCACCCGGTTCGCGGAGAAGACGGCGTACTGGACCGACCGCGGCTGGGCCGAGCGCGCACCGGTCAAGACCGCCTCCCGCATCGACGTCCCCCGCTCCTTCGCGACGGTCCGCGCCGGCCGGGTCCCCGTCGCCGGCGTCGCCTGGGCGCAGGACCGCGGCGTCAGCGCCGTGGAGGTGCGGGTCGACCGCGGCGAGTGGGAACCGGCCAGGGTGCTGCCGTCGGTGTCGGAGGACACCTGGTGCCAGTGGGTGTTCGACTGGGACGCCGAACCCGGCGGGCACGTGCTGGAGGTGCGGGCCACCGACGCGACGGGGACGCCGCAGACGGACGAGGTGGTGGCGCCGATCCCGAACGGTTCCAGCGGGTACGACTCGGTCACGGTGACGGTCGAGTAGTTCCCGGGTTCCTGGCTTCCCGGGTTCTCGCGTTGCCGTGGCCGGGTCCTCGGCCGGCCGGCGGGGTGGTGCGGGTGCCGGGCTCTCCGCCCGCTCCCGACCGCATGGCTCCCGTCCTCGCGCGGGGCGGGCTCCGGACGCCCGGCACCCGCACCACCCCGCCGGCCTCCACCCCCACCGTTCCTCGGCGCCCATCCTTCGCCCACCTCCTGCCCCGTACTCGTCCGGTCCAGCGCGCAAGACTCCGTTGCTGCCGAGGTGTTCGATCCCGGTCGTGCAGGTGACGGGACGCGCAGACGGTGGGGAGGAGTTCTCGGCCGGGCGTCCGGAGCTCGCGCCGGCGGAAACCTCCCGTGGTGCGCGCAGGTGACGGCGCGAGCGGAGAGCCCGGCCGGGAAACCCTCACCACCGTCACCCGGCCACCGGGGCTCACCGGCCGCGAAGGTTTCGTCGGTGCGATCGGGCGACGGCGAAAACCCCCCAATCCATCGCCGCTCCGGTTCCGAACCCCTGGTGAACGACCGGCCGGGAACTCCGGCCGGGAAGCCCTGAGGAAGGAACCCCCGTGAAGCGCACCGGAACCCTGATGGCCCTCGTGGCGACCGCGACCCTGGGCCTGGCCGCCTGCGGCGGCAGCGACACCGCCTCCACCGCAGGTGAGGAGGCGATGGCCGGCTCGTCGAGCAGCTCGTCGTCGAGCTCGTCGATGCCCAGCGCGTCGGAGTCGATGGACGCCGCGGCGATGAGCGGGCCTGTCGGCCCGGGCTGCGCCGACTACGCGGCGGCGAACGCGTCCGGTCCCGCGTCGGTGGGCGGCATGGCCGCGGACCCGGTGGCCACGGCGGCGTCGAACAACCCGCTGCTGACCACGCTGACCGCGGCGGTCTCGGGGCAGCTGAACCCCGACGTGAACCTCGTCAACGACCTCAACAACGGCGAGTACACCGTGTTCGCCCCCGTCGACGACGCGTTCGCCCAGGTCCCGGCCCAGACGCTGGAGACCCTGAAGACCGACAGCGCGACGCTGCAGTCGATCCTCACCTACCACGTGGTGCAGGGGCGGCTGAGCCCCGAGGAGGTCGTCGGCACACACACGACCCTGCAGGGCGCGGAGGTCACCGTCTCCGGTGAGCCGGAGTCGCTGACGGTGAACGGCGACGCGGTGGTCGTCTGCGGTGGCGTGCAGACCGCGAACGCGACCGTCTACCTGGTCGACTCCGTCCTGATGCCCCCGGCCTGATGCCCCCGGCCTGATGCCCCCGGCCTGATGCTCCGGGCCCGACGGGTTCCGGCACCGGTTCGTCCGCGGGGAGGGGAGGTGGGACAGTGGGCGCGATGACCACCTCCCGTCCCCGCGCCGCCGGCGCCGCGGGACCCGGCGACGCGGACGCCGCGCTGGCCGCGGCCGCCCGCGGGGACCAGGCCGCCTTCGCCGCGTTCTACGACGCGACGGCCGCGGCCGTGCACGGCACGGTCCTGCGGGTGCTGCGCGACCCGGCGCAGTCCGAGGAGGTCGTGCAGGAGGTGTTCCTGGAGGCGTGGCGGACCGCCGCCCGCTTCGACCCGGGGCGCGGCAGCGCCCGTGGCTGGGTGGTGACGATGGCCCACCGGCGCGCGGTGGACCGCGTCCGTTCCAGCCAGGCCGGTTCCTCGCGCGAGGAGCGCTACGGCGTCCGGGAGGAAGCCCCCTACGACAGCGTCAGCGAGGAGGTCGAGGTGCTGCTCGAGCGCGAGGAGGTGCAGCGCGCCCTCGGCGTCCTCAGCCCCGTGCAGCGCGAGGCCGTGGACCTGGCGTACTACGGCGGGCGAACGCACCGGCAGATCGCCGAGGACCTGCACCTGCCGCTGGGCACGGTGAAGACGCGGCTGCGCGACGCCCTGCTGAAGCTGCGGGACGCGATGGGGGTGCGGTCGTGAACGAGCGCGACGAGCGGGAGCGGCGCCCCGGCGACGGGCCGGTCCCCGGCGACGACGAGGCGCTGGCCGGCGCCTGGGCCCTGGACGCCCTGGACGACGACGAGCGCGCCGCCTACGAGGAGCGCCTGCGCCGCGACCCCGCCGAGCGGCGGGCCGCGGACGAGCTGCGCGAGGCCGCGTCCCTGCTGGGTGCGGCCGCCGCGGTGCCGCCGCCCGCACGGCTGCGCGCCGACGTGCTCGCGGCCATCGCCCGGACGCCGCAGGAACCCCCCGCCGGCCCCTCGCCCGTCGCGGGGCTGGCCGCGGCCCGGCGTTCGCGCCGCGGGCCGTCCCGGTGGGCTGCCCTGGTGGCGGCCGCGGGGATCGTCGTGGCGGCCGTGGGCACCGGGGTGGCGCTGGACGCCCGCTCGGACGCCGAGCGGGCGCGCCAGGTCGCCGCCGCGCAGCTCCAGCAGCGGCAGGACGCGCAGGAGACCCTGGAGCAGGTGGCGGCGCTGGTGGCGTCGGGGGAGAGCGTGACGGTCCAGGCGTCCAGCGGGGGCAGCGCGACCGTGGTGCGCGCCGGGGACCGCGCGGCCGTGGTGACCGCGGGGTTGCCCGCGCCGGGGGAGGGGCACGCCTACCAGTTGTGGCTGGTGCACGACCAGGGCGTCACGCCGGCCGGGATGCTGCCGGGAGCGGGGGAGCAGGACGGACCGGCCGTGGCACTGGTCGAGGGCCTGGGGGCGGCGACGGCGCTGGGGCTGTCGGTGGAACCCGCCGGCGGCTCGCGGCAGCCGACGACGACGCCCGTGGTGGTGGCCCCGCTGCCCGCCTGAGGGAGGTGGGTCGTGAGCGGGGTGGGTCGCCGCCGGCCGCGGCGCGGGGCAGGATCGGTGCGTGAGCACTCCCCCCGAGCCCGCCGTCCACGTCCTGCACGAGAACCCCGAGTGGATGCCGCCCTTCCGCGAGGCGTTCGCCGCCGAGGGCGTGCCCCTCGTCGAGCACGTCCTGGCCGGCGGGGAGCTGGACCTGGCCGAGGTGCCCGCGCCGGGCGTGTGGTGGTCGCGCATGTCGGCGTCGGCGCACACCCGCGAGCACACCGCCTCCGTGGCGCACACCCGCGCGGTGCTGTCCTGGCTGGACGCCGCCGGCGCCCGCACCGTCAACGGCCGCGCGGTGCTGGAGCTGGAGCTGAGCAAGGTGGCGCAGCTGACCGCGCTGGCCGCGGCCGGGATCGAGGTGCCCCGCACCACCGCCGTCGTCGGCGCCGACCTGGCCGCCGCCGCCCGCCGCTTCGCCGAGCGCGTCGGCGGGCCCTTCGTCACCAAGCACTCCCAGGGCGGCAAGGGCCTGGGGGTGGCGCGCTTCTCCGGGTACGAGGAGTTCGCCGACACCCTGGCCTCCGGGGGGCTGGAGGAGCCGTTCGACGGGGTGTGGCTGCTGCAGGAGTTCGTCGCCTCCGCCGACGACAGCGTCACGCGGGCCGAGTTCGTGGGCGGGGAGTTCCTGTACGCGCTGCGCGCCGACACCGCCCGCGGCGGGTTCCAGCTGTGCCCGGCGGACGCCTGCGCCATCGACCCCGACACCGGCCGGCCCGTGCTGCCGCCGGGTGCGACGATCGCGCAGGAACCGGGGGAGACGATCTTCTCGCTGCGCGAGGGGTTCGAGCACCCCGTCCTCGCCCGGTACGCGGACTTCCTGCGGCGCAACGGCATCGAGATCGCCGGCGTGGAGTTCATCACCACCGCCGACGGGCGGGTCGTCACCTACGACGTCAACACCAACACCAACTACAACGCGGCCGTGGACGCCGCGGCGCCCCGTTCCGGACCGCGCGAGATCGCCCGGTACACCGGGCGGCTGCTGCAGCAGCGCAGCGGCGCGGGCTCCTGAGGCAGGCCCCCCGCCCGGCGCGCGTGCGCCGGGCGGGGCGCGCGGGCCCCGCCGTGCGGGAGGCGGGACTCGAACCCGCACGCCCGGAGGCACAGGAACCTAAATCCTGCGTGGCTGCCAGTTACACCACTCCCGCTCGCGACGAGCGAGCCTAGCCCAGCGCGCGGGGCCCCGACGAGGCCGAGCCCGCCGCCCGGCGCGCTCAGGCCGCGTCCAGGCCCAGGTCGCGGCGCAGCTTGGCCACGTGCCCGCTCGCCCGGACGTTGTAATGGGCCAGGGCGACCAGCCCGTCGGGGCCGACGACGACCGTGGAGCGGATCACGCCCACGGAGGTGCGCCCGTAGTTCGTCTTCTCCCCCCACGCCCCGTACGCCTCGAGGACCTCGTGGCCGGTGTCGGACAGCAGCGGGAAGGTCAGCCCGTCGCGCTCGGCGAACGTCGCCAGCTTCGCCACCGGGTCGGGGGAGACGCCCAGCACCCGGTGGCCGGAGGCGTTCAGCGCGTCGAGGGAGTCGCGGAAGTCGCAGGCCTGCGTGGTGCAGCCGGGCGTCATCGCGGCCGGGTAGAAGTACACGACGACGCTCTGGCCGCGCAGCTGCGACAGCGTCACGGTGCCGCCGTCGTGCGCGGGCAGGGTGAAGTCGGGGGCGGGGTCGCCGGGGGCGAGGCGGGTCGTCATGCGCGCACGCTAACCGCGCGGGGTGCGCCGGGCGGGCCGGGGTGGGGCCGCTCCGGTACGGTTCGGCGGACGGCCGGACCCGCCCGGGCTCCGGCGAGCAGCTGCGCCGGGCGGCACGCACCCCCGGCAGGAGACGACCCGTGCGACGGGCAGGAGGTGGCCGTGACGGCCAGCGACGGCAAGGCCGAGATCACCACGAGCGACCCGCGCGCCCTGGAGCGCGAGATCGAGCTGCGCAGGGCGCAGCTGGCGGGCACGCTCGACGAGCTGAACGACCGGCTCCAGCCCGACGCGATCAAGGCGCGGGCCCTGGCCTCCGCCCGCGAGAAGGTGAAGGGGTTCGCGACCGCGCCGGACGGCTCGCCCCGCACCGGCCGACTGGCGGCCGTGGGTGCGGTGGTGCTGGGCGTGACGACCCTGCTGGTGGTGCGGGCGGTGCGCAGCAGGCGCCGCTGACCACCCGCCCCACCACGCCCGCGGGCGTGCAGCGCCCCCGAGCCGACCCGGCTGCGGGGGCGCTACCGTTCGGCCCGTGAGCACGCCCGCCGACGCCTCCCGCCTGCCCGTCCGCATGCTGCACGACCGCGTGCTGGTGGCCGCCGACGACGCCGGCGAGCGCAAGTCGTCCGCGGGCATCGTCATCCCCGCCACCGCCGCCGTGGGGCGCCGCCTGGCGTGGGCGTCGGTGATGGCCGTGGGCCCGCACGTGCGGCAGGTCCAGACCGGCGACCGCGTCCTGTTCGACCCCGAGGACAAGGCCGAGGTGGAGCTGACCGGCAAGGGGTACGTGCTGCTGCGCGAGCGCGACCTGCACGCCGTCGCCGCCCCCCGCGTGGAGGACGGGCAGACCGGGCTCTACCTCTGAACCCCGCAGCTGCGCAGCGCGCCGGGGCGGAGCGCCGCAACGCCCGCTACACCCCGCTGGACACCGACGGCCCGCTGCCGTGGGAGATGGTCCGCTCGGTGCCCGCCATCCGCCGCGCCCCGCACGAGTTCCTCGCCGGCCTGGTGCGCCGCCACGGCGACACCGCCGCGATCCCCCTGCCGCGCACCCCCGTGCTGGTCCTCAACGACCCGGCGGGGGTGCGCCGGGTCCTGGTGGACAACACCCGCGGCTACGGCAAGGCGACCGTGCAGTACACGGCGCTGGCGGCCGTGACCGGGCCCGGCCTGCTCGCCGGCGACGGGCCGACCTGGCGCGCGCACCGGCGCACCCTGCAGCCGGCCTTCCACCACGGCTCCCTGGACGCCGTCGCGGAGCACGCCGTGGGCGCCGCGCGCACGCTGCGCGCCGAGGTGGACGCCCTGCCGCCGGGGCGGTCGCTGGACGTGGTCGGCGCCGTCTCGCGCGCCTCCCTGGAGGTCGTGGGGCGCACCCTGGCCGCCGCGGACCTGTCCGGGGTGGCGCCGCGGCTGGTGGACGCGGTGGGCGAGGCGCTGGAGCTGGTGGTGGCGCGCGCGGCCTCGCCGGTGCCGGCGTCCTGGCCCACCCGCTCGCGGCGGGCGCTGGCCGCGGCCGTGGCCGAGATCGACGAGGTGTGCGCGCGGGTCCTGGCCGAGCGCCGGGCGCGGGGCGTCGACCCGGGCGCCACCGACGTGGTCGCCCTGATGCTCAACGCCGGGATGAGCGCGCAGGAGGTGCGCGACGAGCTCGTCACGTTCGTCGTCGCCGGCCACGAGACGGTGGCCTCCTCGCTGACGTGGACGCTGGACCTGCTGGCGCGCGAGCCGTCCGCGCAGCGCCGCCTGCAGGCCGAGCTGGCCGCCGTGCTGGGCCCGCCCGGTGCCGCCCGCGAACCCCGCTGGGAGGACCTGCCCCGGTTGCGCTACGCGCGCGCCGTGGTGGACGAGTCGCTGCGGCTGTACCCGCCGGCGTGGGTGATCACCCGGCGGGCGCTGGCCGACGACGTGCTGGCCGGGGTGCCGGTGCCCGCCGGGACCCTCGTCATCGTCAGCACCTGGGCGCTGCACCGGCACCCGGGCGCCTGGCCCTCACCGGAGCAGTTCCGCCCCGAGCGCTTCCTGGACGCCCCGCGCCGCGACGCCTACGCGCCGTTCGGCGCCGGGCCGCGCCAGTGCATCGGCCGCGACCTCGCCCTGGTGGAGGAGGTGTTCGTCCTGGCGGCGCTGCTGCGCGACCGCGCGGTGCGCCCGGTGCCCGGGCGGCGCGCGCGGGTGGAGGCGCTGGTCTCGCTGCGCCCGCGCGGCGGGCTGCGGCTGCTCGTCGAGCCGCGCGGCTGAGGAGCCCCCGCGCGGCAGCAGCCCCGAGCCGGCCGGCGGTGGCCCCGTCAGTAGCCGCTCAGGTCGGGCCAGCGCCGCTCGACGCCGGCCCGGTCCAGGACGGCCGCGAACTCCTCGAAGGCCTCGCCGGACGCCTGGACCTGCCGCGGCGTGCGCCCCGTGCGCACGGCGAACGCCGCGAGGTGCCCGGCGACCTCCCCGACGTTCCACTCCACCGGGTGCAGCCGGAAGCACCCGTTGGTCACGTGCGTGGTGCCCAGGTCCTTCGCCGCGGGCAGCAGGTTCTCCACCCGGACCGGCAGGAGCGCGCCCAGCGGGATCTCGAACGGCACGCTGGCGACGTCGACGTAGCCGCGCCCGCCGGTGGAGGGGTGCAGGTCGATGCGGTAGCTGCCGACCCCCACCGGCTGCTCGTGGCGGGTGCCGCCGCCGGGCCCGACGACGTCCAGGGCGACGTCGTTCTCGGTGACGGTCCGCAGCGCCCGGATCCGGCGCGACTCGCGCACGTAGGGCGCCATCGCGAGGCCGTCGGGGGTGCCCGTCACGTCGGGGCGGATCCGCAGGCCCGGCAGCCCCGTGGACCCGTCGGGGTTGGGCAGCTCCGTCTGCAGCCAGTGCAGCAGCGACAGCGACAGCTGGCGGGCGCCGTCCTCGGCCGCCGCGCGCGCCGCCGGGTCGTCGACCGCCCAGGGCAGTTCCCAGTAGTCGTTCATCGGCCAGTTGACGAGCACCACGTCGGAGTCGAAGGCGCCGGGTTCGTGCATGCCGCGGGCGAGCAGCCGCCGGAACCGCCACAGGTCCTTGTCGCCGGGGTCCTTGGACTGGTCGGCCCGCTCGATCAGCGGGTCCTCGTCGGGGTGGGGCACGAAGGTGCGCTGCACCCGCTCCAGGGTTCGCGGGTCCGGTGCGGTCATCGACAGGAGCGGCCCGCCCCAGTGCCCGGGGGAGTAGCTGCGCCAGAACCCGTAGTCGCGGGGACGCTCCACGGTGTGGTCCTCCCCGGCGTGGTGGGAGACCGCGAAGGTCACCGTGATGCCCTGCTGGTCCGCCGGGTCGGCGACGTCCGGCGCGTGCGGCTCGCCGTGCTCGGAACGCGCCTCGGCACCGCTGACGTGCTCCACGCCGCCCAGGGCCAGCAGGTCGCCGCCCTCGGTGGCGTCCAGGACGTAGGCGGCCTCGACGGTGCGCTCGGCGCCGGTGTCGAGGTCGGTGAGGGTGACGGCGGTGACGCGGTCGCCGTCGACGTGCACCGCGCTGGCCCGGGTCCGGTGCGCGACCTCCAGGCGCCCCGCGGCCACCAGCGGACCCAGCATCGCGTGCAGGACGGCCAGCGCGACCCTCGGCTCGTGGCACAGCTTGCTGACGCGGCCGGCGCCCGGGTTGAGGTCGGGCCGGCGGGCTGCGCCGGCCCGCAGCGGGTACCAGGTGCGGTAGTGCTGCCGGATCCCCTCGCGCAACCGCCGGTAGCTGCGGGTCGCGCCGAACTGCTCGATCCACGGGTGCTCGTCGGGGGGCACCGCCTGGCTGGTGAACTGCCCGCCGATCCAGGTGGTCTCCTCGGTGAGCAGGACGCGGGCGCCCGCGCCGGCGGCGGCCAGCGCGGCGGCGACACCCCCGGTCCCGCCGCCGACGACGAGGACGTCGGGCTGCCGGTCGTGCCGGGTGGTGCTGCGCTGCACGGGATCTCCTCAGGCGGGGGTGGTGACGCGGGTGACGTCGTGGGTGGCGGAGAACCGGCGGATCTCCTCGGGCCAGGCCAGCGGCACCCCGAGGGTCCCGGCCAGCAGCCGCTGGTACCGCGCCAGGTGCTGCGGATCGGCGCGGACCTGCGCCGGCAGCGCGCGGTGCTCGTCGCAGTAGGCGGCCAGCGCCCCGACGGCTTCGCCGACGGTGAACTCCACGGGGTGCAGCCGGTAGGCCCCGTTGGTGACGTGCGTGGTGCCGATGTTCTTGGCCGCCGCCAGCAGGTTGTCGACGCCGCGGGGCAGCAGCGCGCCGAGCGGCACCTGGAAGGGGAAGCAGTCGATGTCGACGTAGGTGCGCCCGGACGTGGACGGGTGCAGGTCGATGCGGTAGTAGCCGGTGCCCACGGTGTCGGGGAACTCCGCGGAGCCCGCACCGTCGCCGCGGGCCTGCCGGCCGACGTCCAGCTCGGTGACGGTCCGCTCCGCGACGATGCGCCGGGCCTCGCGGACGTACACCTCCTTGGCCAGGCCGTCGGCGGTCCCGGTGACGTCGCCGCGCAGCCGCAGCTCCGGGTACCCGGTCCCGCCGTCGTGGCGCGGCGCCTCGGTCTGCAGCCAGTGCACGAAGGACAGCGTCAGGTCCCGGGCGCCGGCCAGCGCGCGCTCGCGGGTGGCGCCGTCCACGCCCAGCAGCGGCAGTTCCCAGTAGTCGGTCTGCGGCCAGTTCACGCAGGTGACCTCCCCGCCGCGGAAGGAGGGGGCCAGCTGCGCGCGGGCCAGCAGGCGGCGGTAC
This sequence comes from Kineococcus auxinigenes, assembly GCF_050871525.1. Taxonomy (NCBI): domain Bacteria; kingdom Bacillati; phylum Actinomycetota; class Actinomycetes; order Kineosporiales; family Kineosporiaceae; genus Kineococcus; species Kineococcus auxinigenes. Next base: position 56,643 of record NZ_JBKBCT010000012.1, read on the forward strand.
TGCCACAGGTCGCGCTGCGGCTGCCGCTCGCCCAGCACCGGGTCGGCGGCGAACAGCGGGCGGGTGCGCCGGGCGAGGGTCTCCGGCACCACGTCGTCGAAGGACAGCTGGGGCCCGGGCCAGCGCGGGTCGTGCGTGCTGCGCCAGTGCTCGTACCCGGCGGGGCGCTCGATCACGTGGTCCTCGCCGGCGCGGAACTCCAGGGCGCAGCACCAGGTGACCGCCTGCTGGTCCAGCGGGTCGGCGACGTCGGGGGCGTGCGGTTCGCCGGTTCGCGCGCGCGACTCCGCACCGATCACGTGCTCGACCCCGGCCAGCTCCAGGACGTCGCCGAGCTCGGTGGCGTCGGCGACCAGCGGGGCGAGCAGGCGGGTGGGTCGGCCGTCGCCGAGGTCGTGCACCAGGACCTCGCCGATGCGCTCGCCCTCGCGGTGCACCGCGGTGGTGGCCGTGCGCCGCAGCACGGTGAGCAGCCCGGCGCCCTGCGCCGGGGACAGCAGTTCCTCCACCGCCAGGGCGGCGACGCGGGGTTCGCAGCACAGCCGCGAGACGTACCCCAGGCCGGGGTTGAGCAGGGGGTCGGCGGCGGCCGCCGGGCGCAGCGGGTAGGCGCGCCGGTAGTGCTCGCGGATCAGCTCGCGCAGCTTCCGGTAGGCGGGGGAGGAGTGCTCGCCCTCGATCCACCGGTGTTCGTCGGGCGGGACGGCCTGGGTGGTCAGCTGGCCCCCCAGCCAGTCGGAGCGCTCGACGAGCACGACGCGTCGCCCGAGCCGGGTGGCGGTCAGCGCGGCGGCCACGCCGCCCAGGCCCCCGCCCAGGACCAGCAGGTCGGCGGTGAGGGTCTTCACCCCTTCACGCTCCCGTCGGTCAGGCCGGAGACGAACGCCCGCTGGTTGAACAGGAAGACCGCGAGCACCGGCAGCGTGATGAGCACGGCGCCGGCCATCAGCGGCCCGTACTGCACGTTGCCGCTGGCCAGGAAACGGGCCAGGGCCAGCTGGACGGTCTGCGTCTCGGCCGAGGTGGTCACCACCAGCGGCCACAGGAAGTCGTCCCACACCCCGGTGAACGCGAAGATCGAGACGACCGCCAGCAGCGGCTTGGCCAGCGGCAGGTAGATCCGCGTGAAGATGCGGACCTCACCGGCGCCGTCGATGCGGGCCGCCTCGGCGAGGTCGGGGTTGGCCGAGGCGAAGTACTGCCGGGCCAGGAAGATGTTCATGGGCCCGATGACGTACGGCAGCACGACACCGCCGAGGGAGTCCAGCAGCCCGCTGCCGCCGTGCCCGAGCAGGTCGTTGCCGCCGGCCAGCGGGAACTGCTTGGCCATGAGGAACAGCGGGATGAGCGTCACGGAGACGGGGATCGCGGCGGTCGACACCAGGCCGTAGAAGAGCATCGTGCTGCCCCGGAAGGGGAGCATGGCGAACGCGTACCCGGCGGCGGTGGCGAACACCACGTTGGCGAGGACGGCGACGACCGTCACGACGGTGGTGTTCCACAGGGCCTGCCCGAGGTTCGCGTCCCAGGCGGTGCCGAAGTTCTGCAGGGTCGGCTTCTCGGGCAGGAGTTGCGGGGCGCCGAAGGCGTCCTCGCTCGGGGTGAACGCCAGGCTGATCACCCACAGGAAGGGGATCAGGACGAGGACCGTGGCCGTCGCCAGCAGCACGACGTTCGTCGCCGCGGCGTGCCGTCGGGCCGGCCCGCGGGCGCGGCCGGCGGTGGGTGCGCCGGGGGCGCCGGTGCGGCCCTCGGCGGTGGCGGTGCTCACGACTTCCTCCCGGAGACGCCCCGGACGGCCAGCCCGGAGAAGGACACGATGAAGGCGAACAGGACGAACGCCATGGCCGAGGCGGACCCGAAGCTGTTGTACTGGAACGCCTCGGTGTAGATGAGGTAGTTCACCGTGGTGGTGGAGCCGAGCGGGCCGCCCTGGGTCAGGACGTAGATCTCGGCGAAGCCCTGCGACAGGTAGATGATGTCCATGGCCACCACGTAGGTGAGCATCGGCCGCAGACCCGGCAGCGTCACGTAGCGGAACCTGTTCCAGGCGCCGGCGCCGTCCATCGACGCCGCCTCGTACAGCTCCCGCGGAATCCCTTGCAGGCCGGCCAAGAGCAGCACCATGTTGCTGCCCAGGGCCTTCCACACGCGCATCGCCGAGGCGGCCGCGAGCGCCGTGTCCTCCTGCAGCAGCCAGCGCTGCTCCGCCAGGCCGAGCCCGGTCAGCCACTCGTTGAACAGCCCGTCGGGGCTGTACATCCACAACCACACCATGCTCACCACGGTCAGGGAGACGATGTGCGGTACGTAGAGCGCCGAGCGGAAGGCGCCGACGCCGCGGAACGGCCGGTTCGCCAGCAGCGCCAGCACCAGCGCGAGCGCGACGGTGACCGGGAGGACCATCAGGACGTACTCGCCGGTGACCAGCAGCGCCCGGGCGAACTCCCGGTCCTCCAGCAGGGCCGCGTAGTTCGCCCACCCCACCGGCCGGGGTGCCCCCCGGCTGAGCGGGGAGTACTCCGTGAAGCTCAGCGTCAGCCCGTACAGCACGGGCACGAACTGGAAGACGACGAGGTAGAGGGCAGCCGGTGCGACGAAGGCCAGCCCGATCCAGCGAGCTCCGGTGCGCCGGCCACGCCCGCCGCGCCGGCGCGGCGGCGCGGCGGTGGTCGCGGTCCCGGTGGCCGGGGCGGTGACGGCCGCCATCAGGCACCACCCGCCCGGGCCGCCTTGGCGAGGACCTCGTCGACGGCCGGAGCCGCCTGGGCGAGGGCGTCCTGCGGGCTCGACTGCTCGTTCAGCGCCCGCTCGAGGAACTGCGACAGGGTGTCGCGGGCCTGCACCCACCCGGGGACGTTGGGGTTGGGCACCCACGCGTCGGCCGCCCGCACGAACGCGGTCATGACGGGGGAGTCCTGGACGTACGGGTCGTCGACGGAGGATTCGCGCAGCGGGATCGCACCGATGCCCTGCGTGTACCGGCTGCTGATCTCCGGCTGCAGCAGGTAGCTGATGAACTCCCAGCCGAGTTCCTTGGCGGCGGAGTCCTTGTTGATCATCAAGCCGGGACCGGCGCCGCCGAGGACGCCGGGATCGCCGCCGCGGAACGCCAGCGGCGGCATCACCCGCAGGTCCAGCTCGGGGTGGGCATCGTGCATCGACTGCGCCCTGACCGCGGTGCTCATGGTCATCGACGCCCGGCCCGTGACGAGCGGTTGCTGCTCGACGGGGGAGTCGGAGTAGTTCTGGCCCAGGTCGGCCGACACGGCGGGGTCGCCGTGGAAGAGGCTCGTGAAGTAGTCCAGGGCGGTGACGCCGGCCGGTGAGTCGAACTCGGCCGTGGCCGGGGAGGACCCGCTGACCTGCTCCCCGCCGGCGGAGGCGAGCAGCGCGGCGAAGGACTGCTGCCGTCCGATGGCGTCACTCATCAGCAGCAGGCCGCTGCGGGTGACGGCACCCGAGCCGTCCCGCACGGTGAGGCGCCGAGCCACCTCCAGCAGTTCCTCCCACGTCGCCGGCGGGGCGTCGGGATCCAGCCCCGCCTCGCGGAAGTCGCCGGCCCGGTAGGTGACGAGGCTGCCCTGGATCGACAGGGGCACGAGGTACTGGGTCCCGTCGACCCGCCCGCCGGGCAGCGCCGCGTCCATGTCCTGCAGGTCGGCGGCATCGAGGCGCTCCAGGTAGGGGTCCAGGTCCTCCAGGCGCTCGTTCACGACGAAGTCGGCCACGGCCGCCGGCCCGTGCCCGAACACGTCCGGCGCGGTGCCTGCGGCGAACGCCGCGTTGAGCTTCGTCGACATGTCACCCCAGTCGAGGTAGGTGACGTCGACGGTCGCGCCCGTCCGCTCCTCGAACGCGGGCACGATCTCCTGCGTGACCAGGTCGATCTCGGTCTGGTTGGTGCCGGGGAACCAGACGACGAGGTGGTCGGCGGGCCCGGACGGCGCCGAGCTCCCGGCCTCGGCGGAGTCGTCGCCGGCGAAGGCGCAGCCGGGCAGGGTGAGGAGCGAGGTGCCGAGCGCGCCGCCGAGGACGGTGCGCCGGCGAGGGGCCGAGGTGGTCATGGGATCCTCCTGTTTCGTATGAGGCTTGCGTCGTCGCGAGCGGCGGGGGGAGCGGGGCGCTCCTCCGGGAGGGGTCAGCGGGTGGTGGGTGGTGCGCCGATGCTGTTGCCGCGCAGCGGCAAGCACGGCACGACGTCGACGTGGGTGCGGGGCAGCCCGCCGTCCAGCAGCCCCAGCAGGACGCGCACGGCCCGGGCGCCCATCGCGCGGCGCGCCACGCCGACGTGGCTCCAGCCGTCCGCCGCGGACCCGGGCTCGGGCACGTCGAGGCAGGCCACCGAGACGTCCACGGGCACGGCCAGCCCTCGCGCGCACAGCAGGCCGGCCAGCTCGGCGGCGTGCTCGGGGGTCTCGACGACGAAGGCCGTCACCCCGTCGTCCAGCTCGCGCCCCACCCACGCGTCCGCGACGGTGCCGGCCTCGACCAGGTGCGGGGCCGAGCACGTCAGGCCGGTGTCGGGGACGAGCGCGCGGAAGGCGCGCAGGCGCTCCTCCTGCGGCCGTCGCCGCGCGGCCATGCCCAGGTAGGCCAGGCGCCGGTGCCCCGCGACGGCGAGCGCGCGCAGGACCTCCGTGACGGCCGTGGGGTAGTCGGCGGCGACGTACGGCATGGGGGTCACCGCGCCTGCGCGGTTGCCGACCAGGACGAAGGGGAACCCCTCCACCGCGAGGCGCTCCATCTCCTCCTCGTTGCGCTCGCGACCGAGGACGACCGCGCCGTCGGTCAGCCGCAGCCGGTTGGAGCCGCGGCCGTAGACGCTGCGCGTGCCGTCCGGCAGCTGGGTGGAGGCGAACAGGACGAGGTCCTGCCCCTCGGCGACGGCCTGCTCCTCGATGCCCACGAGGAACTCGTGGTAGTAGTCGTCGGTGGCCACGGGGAAGACCCGCTCGAAGGTGTGCACCCCGAGCAGGCCGTTGCGCCCCCCGCGCAGGGACCGGGCGGCGGCGTTGGGCACGTAGCCCAGGGAGTCCATGGCGGCCCGGATCTTCTCCTGGGTGGCCGTGGCGATGCCCTTCTCGGTCGCCTTGCCGGTGAGGACCAGCGACACCGCGGCCTGCGACACCTGGGCCAGGCGGGCGATGTCGCGCTGGCTCGGCCGGGTGCTGCTGGGCACGGGATCCTCCACGGCGGTGTCGAGGGTGCGGGAACGGTCCTCGTACGTATGAGGACCGCCGTGCAGCGAGTCCACCACTGTTCGGGAGCCACGTCAACGCTCTGGGGGAACGGTCGTGGAGGACCCGGGGGACCTGGAACGCGGCTCCCGCTCCGGGTGGAGCACCTCAGGGCATCTCCACCGTCTCCGCGCGCCGCACCTCCGCCAGCGCCGCCTCCACGTGCCGCGCCAGCGGGCGGCCGGTGGCCGCCACCAGGTCGGCCACCAGCAGCAGCGCGTGCCGCAGCACCGCCTCGTGCGGGGCGCGGGGCGTCTCGGCGACCTCCGGGTGCTCGCCCAGCGCACCGGTCAGCGCCAGCACCAGCAGGTGCGGGTCCAGGGGCGTGAACCACGCCGGCGCCGAGAGCGCGCAGCGCTGCACCACGGCCCGCAGGTCGTCGGCGTCCAGGCCGTCCGGGTGCAGCTCCTCCAGCGCCCCGCGCAGCACCCGCCCCAGCACCGTGCGGGCCGCGTCGGCGTCGAAGGCCGCCAGCACGGCGCCCGCCCGGCCGAACCCCTCGCCGTCGTCGGCGGCCAGCGCACGCACGGCGCCGGTCAGGGCGCGGGTCAGGACGGCGGGGTCGGTGCTCCGGGCGGGGGTGCTCACGCCGCCCATCCTCCCAGCGCCCTGCGACACCGCCCCGGCCCGCGCTCCGTGCCCCGTCGTGACCCGAACGTGATCCCGTCCGAGTTGCCCCCCGCGCGCGCCTGCCTACCGTGGAGAGGGAGGTCCGAGAGAACGCGCCTCGTGAGCACCGCGTCGACCGCGGCCCGTGAACCGGAGGAACTCGACATGGCCACCAGAACTGGAAACCGCACCGGAACCGCCCGATCCACGCACCGCTCCCCGGTGCAGGTCGGCTCCCTGATCGTCGGCGCGATGTTCGTCGTCGTCGGCATCGCCGGGTTCGTCCCCGGCATCACCACGAACTACGACCAGCTCGAGTGGGCCGGCCCCGACTCGCACGCCATGCTGCTCGGGATCTTCATGGTCTCGATCCTGCACAACCTGCTGCACCTCGGCCTCGGCGTGGTCGGCCTCGTCGCCGCCAAGTCGGCGAGCGCCGCCCGCAGCTTCCTCATCGTCGGCGGCCTCGTGTACGCCGCGCTGTGGATCTACGGCCTCGTCGTCGCCGAGGAGAGCCAGGCCAACTTCGTGCCCCTGAACAACGCCGACGACTGGCTGCACCTGGTGCTGGCCGTGGGCATGATCCTGCTCGGCCTGGTCCTGCCGCGCCGCGTGGAACTGCCCGCGTCGGAGCACTGAGAGCCGAACGCGGCCGCGCCCGGAGGGCGCGGCCGCCCCGCACCACCGGAGGAAGGGAACACCGTGAGCAACGACGAGCGTTCGGCGCTGCCCGTGCCGGACTACGACCACCTGCCGCTGGCCACGCTGACCGACCGCATCCGCTCGCTGGACGCGGCCGGGCTGGGCGACCTCATCGTGTACGAGGAGGCCCACGGCGCGCGCGAGCCGGTGCTCACGGTCCTGCGGGCCCGGGCCGACCAGCTCGCCGCCGGCGCGGAACCCTCCGGCGGGAACCCCGCCGCCGCCCAGCCCGAGCACGCGCCCGCACCGCAGGGGCCGGCCCTGGGCGCCACCGACGCCCCGCCGATCAACCCCCCGTCCCACGGCGACCCGACGAACCCGGCGCAGCCCCGCTGACCCTGGCGCGGTGCCCCCGCCCCGCCGGGGCGAACGGTTTTGGGGGGGGGGGGGGGCCGGCGCGCCGCCCCCCGCCCCACCCCCCCG
>NZ_JBKBCT010000130.1:0-4018 GCF_050871525.1 Kineococcus auxinigenes
TCGCCTGCACGGCGAGCTCGGGATGGTCCCGCCGATCGAGTACCAGGCCCGATTCGACACCACTGCCGAGGTCGTCGCCGCGGCCTGAGCGTTGCTTCACACCCTCCATCAAACCCGGGCCTTGACAAGGTGCAGGACCTGCCCGCCGTGCAGGCGATGCTGCGTCAGCACTTCGCCGCGGGCATCGCTTACAGCGGCGCAGCCTGTACCGAGCACGCCCAGCGCAGCGTCGCGGCGCTGAGGCGGCGCGGTCGCGATCGGGGCATCGACTGGCCGTTGCTGGTGCGCCGGCAGGAGGAGCAGTTGGGCCGCAGGGCCGCGCCCTTCGTCCTCTGGGTCACCGAGGTGCCCGTGGAGTGCCCAGGAGCATGGTTGGTTGCAGACGGTGATGTCCTGGTCAGCGCTGGCTTCCTGCAGGACCGCGTCGCTGCTGAGGCCTTCTTCGAGCCCCTTGTGCGCGCTGTGGTGTGAGCCGTCCGCGACTCCATGCTTGTGCGCGCTGAGCGCGGGATGACCGCGCGTTCCGTGCTCTCGTGGGATGACCGGATGACCGCCTTGTGTGAGGGAGGCCAGGATGGCGCGGTGAAAGCGACAGGAACGCCGGAGCTGGAGCGAGCCGTGCAACGCCTGGTGCCGCTGGTCGCCTCCGCGTCACTGGAACGCACTGAGCGAGTACGCGCAGCGCAGGCTCTCCTCGAAGTGCTGCAAGGTGCCGATCCGGGGGCGGCTCAGCAGCTTGCGGGCGAGCTGACGCAACGGTGGGCCTCGCAAGGGCCGCGAACAGGACCGACGTCCCAGGACGATCACCGGCCACCTCGCGGCGGGCGGTTGCGGCGTGGGGTACGTGCTGTGGGTGACCTGCTGGATTTCATCAACCCGTTTTGACGCTGCCGCACCCGGTTGCCAGTCGCGGATGGGCGTCGTGCCACCCGCGACGTGAGAAGGAAGCTGGTCAGCGGGAGGAGCGGTCCTTGCGCAGGCTGAGCAGGGCCACGATCAGGACGGTGACCGCCGCAGCGACGACGACCGGCTGGTGCGCTCCGCTGCGGATCACTACCTGGGGCAGCTGCAGGCCGTCCATGGAGAGGCCGACATCGGCGGGTCCGCCGAGAAGGCGCCCGATCAGCACCAGAAGCAGGGCGGTGACTCCAGCCGCGAGGCCAGCGCGAGCGGCGAGGACGGCGACGCCCACGCCAGCTGCCAGCACAGCGCTGATGGCGAGGACGTAGATGGTGCCTGCCGTCGTGGTCGGGGTCGTCAGCCAATGCGCGGAAAGCCAGGTCAGGGCCGCGAAGAGGGCGGCACCTACGGCGACGCCTCCCAGGTCACGTGGACGAAGGCCGGTGGATGTTGAGGTCGCCCGGTCGGTGCTGGTGGTGCTCATCGCTGCTCTCCCGTCGTTGGGATGGTGATGTCCGCTGTTCACGGTAGGGGGACGCGGCGGGTGGTGCTAGGTACGCGATCAAGCCCGGCCACTAACCGCGCAAGCACACGCTTTTCGGCAGATGCGTGAAGTCGGTCAGGTGCCGGAGGCCATGTAGGCGGCGAGGATGTAGTTGGGGTGCCGGTCCAGCGTGGTCCTGGCGCGGTCGTAGCGCATGGTGGTGCGGGGGTCGGCGTGGCGGGCGGCGATCTGGACGTCGCGCAGATCGACGCCGGCGTCGAGCATGGTGGTGACGTAGGTGTGGCGCAGCATGTGCGGGTGCATGCGCGGCAGCCGGATGCGGGCATCGGCTGCAAGGTGACGCAGCCGTCGGGTGGCGGAGTGGCGGTCCAGGCGCCCGCCGCGGGTGTTCAGCAGCAGTGGGCCGGCTACTCGGTCGCTGATGGCGCGGTCCACGGCTCGGCCCACCGCCGGCGCCAGCGGGACGAGGACGATCTTGTGGCCCTTGCCCACCACGCGCAGGACGCGGTGGCCGTGTTCCTCGCCGAGGTCGGTGATGTCCAGGGCGCAGGCCTCGAAGATGCGCAGGCCCAGCAGCCCGAGCAGGCACACCAGGGCGAAGTCGCACGGGTTGGCCGAGTCTCGGGAGGTGGCGAGCATCGCTTCGAGCTGAAGGTGGGACAGGCCCAGCGTCGGGGACTCGGGGGGCACGTTGGGGCGGCGGACGTAGTCAGCCGGTGAGTGCTCGAGGACGGCGTCGATGACGCAGGTGCGGTAGAAGCCGGCGACCACTGACATGCGGCGAGAGACGGTGGAGGCGGCGAAGCGTTGGGTTTCCTGCATCCACCGCACGTACAGCTCGATGTGCGGGCGCCGGGCGGCCAGCGGGTTCAGGCCGCGCAGCTGGCACCAGGTGAGGTAGGCGCGCAGGTCGGACTCGGCGTGGCGGCGGGTCTCGCCGCGGTAGCGGGCCAGGTAGGCGGCGATGGCCAGGCGTAGGGGGTCGGTGCGCCAGGTGCCGTCGCCGAGGGCGATGGGCAACGAAGTGGGAGGAGGGTCGGAAGGCAGGGGCATGCTCGAGCGTGCCCTCGTGGCTGCGGTCTGCGCGAGACACCGGCTGTGGCGGTGCAGGCATCAGGTGCCCCGCTGGAGCGGCGACGAAGGCGATCCACGATGCTGACGCGATGCCCGCCGCAACCGTCAGCCCTTCACGCTGGGGGGACCCGTCGGTGGAGTCGCCGGCGCGGTCGTCGGTGCGGGGGACGTGGTGAGCGTGCACGTCTTCGTCGATGAGACGAAGGCGAACGGGCTGCTGGTGGCCGCCGCCCGGGTGCAGCCGCGGCAGCTGGCCCCGACCCGCACCCTGCTGCGGGGTCTGCTGCTGGCGCGGCAGGAGCGGCTGCACTTCACCAAGGAGGGCAAGGCCCGCCAGGGGCAGATCGCGGCGGCGTTGTGCACCAGCGGGGTCGTCGTCGACGTCTACGACGCCCGCGCGATCACTGATCAGCGGGCCGCGCGGCGGGTGGTGCTGGAGCAGCTGGTCGCCGACCTGGCGGTGGCCGGGGCGCACCGGCTGGTGCTGGAGCAGGACGACTCCCTCATCGCCAGCGACCGGCGCACCCTGCGCGCCGCGGTGCACCAGGCGGGGGTGGTCGATGAGCTGGTCTACGAACACCTGCCCCCGCGCAGCGAGCCGTTGTTGTGGATCGCGGACGCGGTGGCGTGGTGCTGGAGCCATGGCAGCCTGTGGCAGGACCGGGTCCGCCCGATCATCGGGCAGGTCCAGCGGTTGCAGTGAGCGGGCCGGCGACGTCGCGATGACGCGGCGGGTGCTGGGGTCGGGTCTGACTCACCGATCTGGGCCCAGGCAGCGCGAAGCCCGGCTCGCCCACCGTCCGGAAGGCTGCCGGGCCCACTTCGCACCCCTACGGGGATGCGCACCGGTTCAGTATCGGCGCCGACCGCGGCGGACACAAGCCGCCTGCTTCGGCGCGGGCCCGGCCCCGGCTGCGGGAGCTAACGCACCCACACCCACAGCAGGGCGGCGATGATCAGCAGTGGGCCGAGGGTGCTGGCGACGATCATCCAGGTGCGTTGCGGTCCTGCCTGCGGGTCGTGCTCGCGCTGGAAGGGGGCGAACTGGTTGCCGCTGGTGAAGGGCATCGGGTCCGGACCTCGCCGGCGCTGCACGTCGCGGTCGTCGGGCTCAGCCATCGCGGTTCCTCCTGGCTCGGGTCGAGCCAGCCTGGCACACGCCCCGAGCCGGAGCGCGCAGCCTGATCGTGCGCGGTGGAGGTGGTGGCGTCGCCGCGAGCGTGTACCCGGCACCGCAGAGAGGGCATCTGGCTCTCGACACGAGCGGGCGCCGACGCTTGTTCATGATCGAGCCCGGCCAGCGGGATGACCGCGCGTTCGGACCCGCGGTGGACAGCGGTGCTGCAGGTGGGAGCGAACACGCCGGGGTGGGCCGTCACCGCTCGGGCGTGTCGGTGGTGGTCTGCAGCGAGACCGTCCGGCAACCTGTGGTGGGGGGGGGGGGGGGGGGGGGGGGGGGGGGGGGGGGGGGGGGGGGGGGGGGGGGGGGGGGGGGGGGGGGGGGGGGGGGGGGGGGGGGGGGGGGGGGGGGGGGGGGGG
>NZ_JBKBCT010000131.1:0-3497 GCF_050871525.1 Kineococcus auxinigenes
CCGTCACCACCGGTGGTGACGGGGCCGTCGGGGAAGGGGGTCAGGTGGTGGGGACGTCCTCGCCCTCGCGGGCCAGCTTGCCGCTGCGGCGGTCGGCGAGGTAGCTGCGCAGCTCGTCCTTGACGACCGGCGCCAGGATGTAGAGGCCGATGATGTTGACCAGGGCGCAGAGGAAGAGCATCGCGTCGGCCAGCGTCAGCACGGAGCTGAAGGTCATCACCGTGCCGATGACGGTGAAGAGGCAGTAGACGACCTTGAAGGTCAGCAGGCTGGCGCTGGAGCGGCCGAAGAAGTGCGCCCAGGCCTTCTCGGAGTAGTAGCTCCAGGTGATGAGGGTGGAGAAGGCGAAGAGCGCGACGGCGATGGCCAGCACGATCGGGAACCAGGAGACGACGCTCTCGAAGGCGTCGGAGGTCAGGACCACGCCGTCGGCGCCGGTGGAACCGGTGGTGGCGACCTCCTCGCGGGCGTCCAGCCAGCTCTGCGGGCTGGCGATGACGATCGTCAGGGCCGTCATGGTGCAGATGATCACGGTGTCGACGAACGGCTCCAGCAGGGCCACGAAGCCCTCGGAGACGGGCCGGTGGGTCTTGACCGCGGAGTGGGCGATGGGGGCGGAGCCGATGCCGGCCTCGTTGGAGAAGGCCGCGCGCTGGAAGCCGACGATGAGCGCGCCGAGCACGCCGCCGGCGACGCCCTCGGGGTTGAAGGCGTTGGTGACGATGGCGCTGACGGCCTCGGGGACCTGGCCGATGTTGCCGATGATCACGACGAGGCAGGCGATCACGTAGATGAGCGCCATGGCGGGCACCAGCCTGGAGGTGACCCGGCCGATGGAGCTGATGCCGCCCAGGATGACCAGGCCGACCAGCGCGGCGAGCACCACGCCGAAGACGAAGGCGGCGCCGTCGCTGCCCAGGAAGCCGTCGTCGCCGCCGGTGATGTTGCGGAACTGCGCGAAGGTCTGGTTGGCCTGGAACATGTTGCCGCCGGCCACGCCGAAGAAGAAGATCGCGACGGCGAAGATGCCGGTGAGGATCGTCCCGACCCAGGTCACCTTCAGCTTGGAGAACGCCACCTTGAGGTAGCGGAACGGCCCGCCGGTGATGCTGCCGTCCTCGTGGACCTCGCGGTACTTCACGCCCAGGGTGCACTCGACGAACTTCGTGCACATGCCGAGCAGGCCGGCGACGATCATCCAGAAGGTGGCGCCCGGGCCGCCGATGGTGACCGCGACGGCCACGCCGGCGATGTTGCCCAGGCCGACCGTGCCGGACACCGCGCTGGTCAGCGCCTGGAAGTGGGTGACCTCTCCGGGGTCGGAGTCCCTGCTGAACCGCCCGCGGATGGTCTCGACCGCGACCTTCAGGCCCCGGACCTGGATGAAGCCGAAGTAGACGGTGAAGATCAGGCCGGCGAGGACGAGCCAGCCCACGATGAGGGGGAAGGTGGCCCCGCCGATGCTGACCGAGTAGAAGATGACGTCGCTCAGCGCCGTGGCGATGTCGGAGAAGACGCTGTCGACGCTCGACTCGATGCTGGCGAGCACGCCGCTGTCGGGTTCCACGGTGGCGGAGGCCCCGAGGGCGTGGAGGGTCGCTGATGGCATTGGCGCAGAGAAGCGCTTCCGGGGCGCGGCGTCAACCGCTACTCGCAGCCCTTGCCCAGCCGCAACGAAGTCGTAACGTGGCAGGACGTGCCCGGGTGATCACAGCTCCCGGACGGCACCGTCCTCCACGACCACCCGGCGCGTCACCCGCACCGCCTCCAGCAGCCGGCGGTCGTGGCTGACCAGCAGCAGCGTGCCCGGGTAGCCCTCCAGCGCCTGCTCCAGCTGCTCGATCGCCGGCAGGTCCAGGTGGTTCGTCGGCTCGTCCAGCACCAGCAGGTTCACCCCGCGCGCCTGCAGCAGCGCCAGCGCCGCCCGGGTGCGCTCGCCCGGCGACAGGCTCGAGGCGGCGCGGCCCACGTGCGCGGCGCTCAGGCCGAACTTCGCCAGCAGCGTGCGCACCTCCGCGTCCGGCTGCTCCGGCACCGCGTCGGCGAACGCCCGCGCCAGCGGCACCTCGCCCAGGAACAGCCCGCGCGCCTGGTCCACCTCCCCGACCCGCACGCCCGAGCCCAGCGAGGCGGCGCCCTCCTGCGGGGTCAGGCGGCCCAGCAGCAGGTGCAGCAGCGTCGTCTTGCCCGCCCCGTTGGGGCCGGTCACGGCCAGGCGGTCCCCGGCGTCGACGCGCAGGTCCACCGGCCCCAGGGTGAACGCCCCGCGCCGCGCCACCGCCCCGCGCAGCGTCGCCACCACGGAGCCCGACCGGGGCGCGGCGGCGATGGACATCTGCAGCTTCCACTCCTTGCGCGGCTCCTCCACGACCTCCAGCCGCTCGATCATCCGGTCGGTCTGGCGGGCCTTGGCGGCCTGCTTCTCGCTGCCCTCGCGCATCTTCGCCCGGATCATCTTGTCCGGCTCGCCCTTGCGCACGGCGTTGCGCACGCCCTTGGCCATCCAGTTCCGCTGCATCCGCGCCCGCGCCTCCAGCCCGGAGCGGGTGTCGGCGTACTCCTCGTACTCCTCGCGGGCGTGGCGGCGCTGCACCTCCCGCTCGGCCAGGAACGCCTCGTACCCGCCGCCGACGACCCGCACGAGCTGCTGCGCCAGGTCCAGCTCGACGACCCGGTCCACGGTGCGGGCCAGGAACTCGCGGTCGTGGCTGACGACGACGGCGGGGGAGCGCAGCTGCTGCACGAACCGCTCCAGCCTGGCCAGGCCGTCCAGGTCCAGGTCGTTGGTGGGCTCGTCCAGCAGGAAGACGTCGTGGCGCGAGAGCAGCAGCGCGGCCAGCCCGGCGCGCGCGGCCTGCCCGCCGGACAGCGCCGGCATCGGCAGGTCCACGTCCACCGCCAGGCCGAGGTCGGCCAGGACCTCGCCGCGGCGCTCGTCCAGGTCGGCACCGCCCAGGGCCAGCCAGCGGTCCAGGGCGTCCGCGTAGCGGTCGTCGGCGCCGGGCGCTCCCTCGGCCAGGCCCTGCGCGGCGGCGTCCATCGCCTCCTGCGCCGCGGCGACCCCGGTGCGCCGCGCCAGGAACGCGGCCACGCTCTCGCCGGGGCGGCGCTCCGGCTCCTGCGGCAGGTAGCCCACCGTCGCGGTGGGCGGGGACAGGGTGACCGCCCCGGACTCGGGGGCGTCGGTCCCGGCGAGCAGGCGCAGCAGCGTGGACTTGCCCGCGCCGTTGGCGCCGACCAGGCCGACGACGTCACCGGGGGCGACCACGAGGTCCAGCCCGGAGAACAGGGTGCGCGTCCCGTGCGCCGCGCTGAGGTCCTTGGCGACGAGGGTTGCGCTCACACCCCCATCCTCCCCGATCCCGCACCCTCCCCCCGCCCCTCCGCTCCCCGCCGTGGTCTTTGGAGGGGTGTAGCCAAAACCTGCGAGATATACCCCGGGGGGGGGGGGGGTGCCGGGGCCGCCCCACGTTAATCAGCGGCGCGCCGGGGGGGTG
>NZ_JBKBCT010000132.1:0-3471 GCF_050871525.1 Kineococcus auxinigenes
GTGCGTGCGGCGCTGGGGCGCCCCACGGGATGCAGCCCTGCGGGCTGCCCCGGCGCGCAGGGCGCGCCGGAAAGACCCGCGCCGGTAGACTCAGGTGGCCGGGATGCGAGGTATGACTAGCGTTACGCTGGAGCTTCACGGCTAGCCACCTCGCTGCCCGCTCGCTTCGCTCGCTGGCAGGGCTCGCCCTGGGGGCGAGCCGGTGTGCTGGCTCACTTCGTTCGCGCAGCACGCCCGGCGCTGGGGGCGCCGGGCACGGGACAGGGCACGGGGCAGGGCCGGCGCGTTGTGCGCCGGGAAACGGCACCGCGTGGTGCAGCGTTCGGCGCGCTGCACCGTGCACCACCGGCACAAGAAGGAGGCCTCGATGGCGGGGGAGCGCACGCGCACGGTGGCGGTGCGGTTGAGCCCGGAGGAGCACGCGGCGTGGGAGGCGGCGGCGGTTGCGGCGGGGCGGGGGCGGTTGGGGTCGTGGGTGCGCGATGAGGTGAACGCGCGGCTGGATCAGGGTGTGGATGCGGGTGCGGTGCGGGCCCGGGGTGGGCGCGCGAAAAGCGCGCCGGGTAGCGCGCCGGGTAGCGCGCCGGGTAGCGCGCCGGGTGGGGTGCCGGGTGGGGTGGACATGGAGTTGGCGGAGGTGCTGGCGAGGTCGTCGGTGCTGCGCGGTGAGCTCTCGCGGGTGGCGAACAACCTGAACCAGGCGGTGCACGCGGTGCACGTGCACGGGGTGCAGTCGGGGGTGCTGGCGCAGCTGCGGGCGGCGGTGGTGGAGGTGCGCGCGGTGATGACGCTGGTGCAGGAACGGGTGGCGGCATCGGGTGCCTCAGCTAGTGCCGCAAGGGGTGGTGCCGGCACGTCGAGGAGGGCTGCGGTGGCCGCGGCGGCGAAGGCGAAACGGGCGCCGCGGCGCGTGGCGCCGGCGACGCCGAGTGCGCCGTTCGGCACACCGCTGAGCGCACCGTCCGGTGCACCCTCGAGCGCTCCCTCGCATGCGCCGTCGAGCGCACCACCAGTTGCACCGGGGCCGGGGGATCGGCCCGCGCAGCGGCCGGGGCAGCAGTCGGTGAACCCGTGGATCACCGGCGGTGGGCGCAGTGGTGGGCGTGATGCCGGGCGCAGTGGTGGACGTGGTGGTGCGGGTGGTGGTGCGCGGTGATCGCGAAGATCACCCGGGGGGAGCGGGCGGGGGATCTGGCCGCGTACCTGCACGGGCCGGGCACCAAGGAGGAACACGTGTACGCCGGGCGGTCCGGTGGTGCGGTCATCGGCGGCAACGTGTGCCTGGACGGCAGCCGGGACGGCACCACGTGGGCGTGGATCCTGACCGACGCCGCACGCACCAGGCCGGACATCACCCGTCCGATCTGGCACGCCTCGCTGCGCTGCGCACCGGGGGACCGCACGCTCAGCGATGAGGAGTGGGCGGAGGCGGCGGCGGTGTTCGCCGAGGCGATGGGCTTCGTGGACCCCATCGGCTCGGACGTGCCGTGGGAGCAGCGCGCCACGCAGCCGTGGGTGGTGGTGCGCCACGGTGAGGACCACGTGCACCTGGCGGTGTCGCGGGTGGGCTTCGACGGGCGGGTCTGGCACGCGCGGAACGACTACCGCCAAGCGCAGGCGGCGTGCACGCAACTGGAGCAGCTGTACGGCCTGACGGTGGCGCCGAGGGTGTCGAGCAAGGACACGCAGCGCACCGCCGATCACCAGCTCAGCGCCGGGGAGTGGCGGCGCGGGCAGCGCACCGGGGCAGCCCCGGAGCGGGTGCAGTTGGCCGAGCGGGTGCGCGCCGCCGTCGACGCCGCGGCCGGTGCCGGGCGGGAGGGTTTCGAGGCCGCGCTGGAGCGCGCGGGCGTGGGCTACCGCGCGAACGTGGCGGCCAGCGGGCGGGTCAGCGGGTACTCCTTCACCCTGCCCGGGCACACCGATCCGGCGGGGCAGGCGGTGTGGTTCCGCGCCTCGCAGCTGGACCGTGCGCTGTCGTGGTCGAAGGTCGCCCCCGTCCTTGAGACACCGACACCGGCACCGGACGTCGTGGTGCCGAAGCGAGCGTTGGAGTCCCGCGCCCGGCACGAGCGGCGCACCGAGCAGGCGCAGGCCGAAGCGGTCGCGCAGCAGCAGACGCAGCGGCTTCAGGCGCTGCCGCAGGTGGTCGCCGCGCGGGTGCAGGGCGACGACCAATGGTGGGCGCACCGCCGACGTGGCGGTGAGGCGGCCGGTGAGGCGATCGCCCAGCGTGGGCAGTTGGAGCAGCAGGTGGATTTCATGCGCCGGATGCATCAAGACGCCTTGGAGCACCAGCACCGCACCCCGAGCCGGACGCAGTCGGGCGCGGCCAAGGCAGCCACCCAGGCCCCGTCGGCGAGTGCGAACCGCACGCTCACCGACCCCTCTCGCGACTCCGGCCGCGGACGCTGAGCAGGTGATGCAGCGGGCTGCTGGGGCGCCAGCCGTTGCCAAGAGTGGGGCTCGCCGAGCCCGCTGGCCGCTGCGTTTGCTGGCTTCGGGCCCGGTTGTGGTGGTGCGGGTCAGCTCCCGGTCGTGGGGTGCCTGGACCGTGCACGTGCGGCGGCCGCAGGGCAAGTACCCGTGCTGCGGTGAGCGGGCCCGTCCGGTGCTGACCGCCTCGCGTTGAGCTTGTGGTGCTGCGCGCACAGCACCTGGCGCAGATCGGCTGCGGCGGGCTCGGAGACCAGCATCTGGGCCAGGTCACGGACCTTGACGTTGCGGTCCTGGCTCATGGCGGCCATGACGGCGAAGGCCTCCTCAATCCCGCAGCTCAGCCAGGCGGCGACCAGTCCCTTGGCCTGCTCGATCGGGGCGCGGCTGCTCATCGCGATGCGCAGGTTCTGCGCGGTCGAGCGTTCCTGCTCCACGCGCCGTTGCGTGGCCACGACCGCGGCGGCGATCGTGGCCACGTTCAACGCCAGATCGAGCTCGTCGGCGCTGCTGAAGGCACCGCAGCGCGGGCTGTACAGGCTCAGCACCCCGACCACCTGACCGTTCAGCGTGCCGTTGGCGGTGGCGTCCACCGTCACGGGTACCGCTAGCGCGCTGCGCGCCGGGACCGTGTCCGCGTGGGCTCTCAGGTGTGCGGCCAGGTACGGCCAGCGCGGATCGTCGCTGAGGTCCTCGGCGAGCACGGGCAGGCGGCGGTGGTAGGCGTCGATGCTGGGGCCCTGACCGCTGGCGTCCTGTGCACCGTCGACCTGCTGGGCGCTGCGCGAGTCGGCCGCGACGTGCTCCGGCTGCAGCGGATCACCCAGCAGCACGCTGCACCAGTGCGCTGCGCCGATCGCGTGCTGCACCACGCGGGCCAGGTGGGCCAGCACCTCGCGCGTGCCGATCTCCTGAGCGGGCAGCTGCGCCAGCTGGGTCAGCTGCACCAGCGCCTGCAGCACGTCATCACCGCTGTCGGCGCCAGCGCTGGCGCCGACAGCGGTGATGACGTGCTGCAGGCGCTGGTGCAGCTGA
>NZ_JBKBCT010000133.1:0-3320 GCF_050871525.1 Kineococcus auxinigenes
AGGTCCTGCGGACCTGCGCGGACCCCTACGGCTGCCGGGTCGTGCTGCGCCCGGGGGCCCGGGCCGCGGTGACGCGCCTCACCTGGCGCCCCGGTGACGGTGAGCACTTCGAGCGGATGGTCGGCGTGCTGGAACGTCGCGACGGTCTCGGCGACCTCGTGGCGTCCGCCGGCCGGGTCGGTGACGGATACCGCGTCGAGCACCCCGGGGGTGCTACCACGGAGCTGCACTGGCGACAGGACCGGGAGTGGGCGGCAGGGCCGGCGATGAGCTGCCCCCTGCACCCCGAGGGCAGCACGCAGCTGTGCGTCGAACACCCTCCGTTGATCGTCGGGGTGGACGTCCCGGCTCCGGCAGGGGCCCTGGAGCGGTGGATGACGGAGGTGCTGGGGCTCGTGCCCACGGCGTGGGACCTCCTCGCTCCGGCCGGGGCGGCGGGTCCGGAGCTGCGCGCCGCGCCCGAGGGCGGTGCCGGGTTGCGGGTGCGGTCCGGCCGCGCGCACGCCGGGCGTGCGTGGACGACCTCGGGCGGGCTGCGTCTGAGCGTGGTGGCGGACGCGTCGTGGCGGGTGGGCGAACTGGAATCAGAAGCGCTCTTCTGATATCTTCTGCGGCGCAGACGACGGGCCAAGAGGGTCCGAGCCGGACGATGACGTCGGGAGCCGCCTCGTGGTCAACCTGCTCAACACCGACCTCAACCTGCTCGTCCCACTGGACGCCCTCCTGACCGAGCGGAACGTGACCCGGGCGGGCGCGCGCATCGGGGTCAGCCAACCCGCCATGAGCGCCGCCCTCGGGCGCTTGCGCCGGCAGTTCGACGATGAGCTGCTGGTGCGTGTCGGGTCGCACTACGAACTCACCCCGCTCGCGGAGGACCTGGCCGGCAGGGTGCGCGACGTGCTGCGCATGGCCGAGGAGACGCTCAACCCCAGACCCGGTTTCGACCCCGCGAGTTCCACCCGCGAGTTCAACCTCATCTCCTCCGACTACGCCGTCGCCGTCCTCGCCCCGTTGTTCATGGCCCGCCTGCGACTGCACGCGCCGGACGTGAAGGTCAGGATGGCCAGCGTGGACGCCACGGCGATCGACTCGCCCCAGACGGCCCTGCGGTCGGCCGACCTGCTGTTCACCCCCCGCGGCCAGACGTCCGGCATCCCCAGCACCGACCTGTTCAGCGACCACTGGGTCTGCATCAGCGGCACCGCGAGGTCGGGTGGACGGCTCGACGAGGACGAGCTGCGGTCTTCGCGCTGGGCTCGTGCCTTCGCCGACTACGGCGGGACGGCGGCCGACCGCCAGGTCGATGAGCTCGTCGTGGGTGCCCGGGTGGACCTGGTCGTCGACAGCCTGGCGCTGCTGCCCACCGCGATCGCAGGCACCGACCTGCTGGCGCTGGTGCCCAACCGGCTGCTGGCCCACGCCGAGTCCCTGGCCGTCGTGCACCGCGTCGAGGTCCCGTTGCCGCGCATCCGGTTGCGCGAAGCCGCCTGGTGGCACCCGTCGCTGCAGGACGACCCGGGGCACCGGTGGTTCCGGGGTCTGGTCCGCGACGCCGCCCGCAGCCTGCCGGCCGATCCTGCAGCACAGGAACCGGAGGAGCTCGCCGCGCGGACGGAGCCGGCCGCGGCGGGCCCTGCGGCAGTCGAGGATCGCTGTCCGGCCTGATCCGGTCCCGCGAGCATCAGCGACGACGATGCGCACCATCCCGAACCGCTATTTCCCGCGAGTTTCCCAGGTCGGCACAATCGGTGCAGACGCCAGCCCCACTGGTGCGAGACCCGCTCGGATCCATTCCGGGAAGAGCCCGACAACGCCGTCAGGAGACCTGCATGACCACGTCGAACTCCCCGTCCCGCTCCACGTCCCGACCGGTGAACCCGCGTCGCCGGGCCGCCGCAGCAGTCCTCGCCGGAGCGGTGTTCGCGGTCTCCGCGGCGTGCTCGTCGGGGGACGAGACCGCGGCCGAGGACGGCCCGGTGACCATCCGCTTCGCCGCCGAGACGCCGACGAGCGGGGAGGGCCCGTACCGCGCCCTGGCCCAGGCCTTCGAGGCCGAGAACCCGGACATCAAGGTCGAGGTCGTCGAGACCCCGCTCGACTCGTACGCCAACGTGCTGCGCACCCAGTTGCGCGGGGGCAACGCCCCCGACGTCTTCTACGGTTCGCCCGGGACGGGGAACACCAACGCCCTGCTGACCCTGGCCGACGCCGGGCTCGTGGCACCGCTGACCGACGAAGCCTGGGCCGAGGAGGCGGTCCCGGACAGCGCGAGTCACCTCTTCGAGAGCGGTGGCGAGCTCTACGCGGTGCCGCTGGACCTCTCCCCGAGCACTGAGATCATCAACGAGACCGCCTACGCGGCCGCGGGACTCGCCCCGGCGACGACCCTGCCCGAGCTGCTGCAGCAGTGCGCGCAGCTCAAGGACGAGGGCAAGTCCGTGTTCGCGGTCGCCGGGTCGAACCCGGGGAACCTCTCGCTGATGACGATGGAGTTCGCCTCGAGCACGGTCTACGCGGACGACCCGGACTGGAACGCCAAGCGCGCCGACGGTGAGGTCACCTTCGCCGAGAGCGCTGAGTGGAAGCAGACCCTCGACTCCATCGTGGCCATGAAGGACGCCGGCTGCTTCCAGGAGGGTGTCGCAGGCGCCGGTTTCGCTGAGATCACGCAGGCGCTGACCAGCGGGTCCTCGCTGGGCATCTTCGCGCCCGGTGGTGCGGTGACCGAGATCAGCGCCTCGACGCCCGGCGTCGAGTTCGGTGTGGCCGTGCCGCCGGGGCCGACCGCCGAAGACACCCGGCTGACCGTCACGACGTCCAACGCGCTGGCCCTCTCGGCCGAGAGCGAGCACCTGGACGCGGCGAAGAAGTTCCTCGAGTTCGCGGCCCAGCCCGCTCAGCAGGACGCGTTCGCGGAGATCTCGGGCAACCTGTCGCTGACCTCGCTGACCGCCGAGGGTGCCGGCAACGTGCCCGAGCAGCTGGCGAACATCTCCGAGCTGCTGACCGACCAGGACAAGCAGGTGCCGCTGGGCTACATCACCTGGAGCTCGGGTGCGGTGACCGACGCGCTCGGCACCGGCGTCCAGGGCCTCCTCACGGGGCAGACGACGACCGAGGACGTCCTCGCCGCCATGGACGCCGCCTACGACCAGGCCTGAGCACGCACGCAGGAGAGGCGCGAACGACCGAGGGGGCCGGTACCGCGAGAGCGGTGCCGGCCCTCCGTCGTGCCCGGGGTCGCGTGCTCCGACCGCGCGCAGCGCGGTCCCAGCGGGACGCGGAAGGGCCCCTGGTCGTGCGGTTCCCCGCAACCCCCC
>NZ_JBKBCT010000134.1:0-3130 GCF_050871525.1 Kineococcus auxinigenes
GGGGGCGCTCTCAATCGTGCCAGATCACGACGGGGTTGGGGCTGGGGTGGGGGTCGGGGTCGGGGTCGGGGTTGGGGCGGGGTCAGGGGTGGGTGGCCCGGGTGGCGAGGGCGCGGCGCACGTGCTCGACGATCCCGTCGGCGGCGGCCTCGATCTGCGCCAGGGCCTCGACGAAGTCGTCGCGGTCGCCGTACCAGGGGTCGGCGATGTCGAGGGCGGACTCGTCGGCCACCGCGCCCGGTCCCGCCGCCGCCGGGGCGGCCGGGTCGAAGGAGCGGTACATCGCCACCCGCCCCGCCGAGGCCTCGTCGGGGGCCTGGGTGCACAGTCGGCGCGCGTGCCGCGCCGTCATGGCCAGCAGCAGGTCGCGGGAGGCGATCTCGTCGGCGGTGACCTGGTGGGCGCGGTGCTCGGGGACGTCGTAACCGGCGTCGGCCAGCACCGAGCGAGCCCGGCGGTCCACGGGGTTGCCGTCCTCCTCGTCGCTGATCCCGGAGGAGTCCACGACCACCTCGCCGTCCAGGCCCGCCTCGGCGAACCGGCGGCGCAGCACCGACTCGGCCATCGGGGAGCGGCAGATGTTGCCGGTGCACACGGTCATCACGCGGTAGGGCACGGCACCATCCTGCCGCCCCGGCTGAGGGGTCGCCGTCCGGTAGCTGCAGCGTGGGGCCTTGTGCACGGACTGTGACGCAGTGGATGCTTCAGCGCACCGGTGCCGGACCAGGCACCGGCGGATCCCCAGGAGGACACGCATGGGTCTGGACCCCTCGCGCGGCGGACGCATCGCCGTCGCCGCGCTCTCGGCCACGGCTCTGGCCGTCCCGGCCGCAGCGGCGGCCTCGCCCGCCGCCACCCCCTCGCAGGCCCCGGCCCCCGACGTCCGCGTCCTCGACGGCGAGTACCGCGACGGCGCGCCGCTGCCCGTGGTGGCCCCCGACGCCGCCGGTTCGGGCGCCGCGGGAGCGCGCACCACCCTGGCGGCGCCCGCCGACGGCGGCGGTGACGACGGCCAGGTGCAGGTCGGCGACCAGCGGGACTGGCCCACCCTGGTCGACGGCGGCGTCACGCCCGACGGCGAGGTCGTCGAGAGCGTCGTGACCGTGCAGGGCTACACGCTGCGCGGGCTCGGCGACGGCATCGAGGTGTGGGTCGCCGACGACCTCTCCTTCCCCGAGGGCGACTGCCGCAACACCACCGGCGGCGGTGAGCTGACCGTCGTCACCGACGAGCAGGTCGCCGGCTTCGTCGAGGAGTTCGACGAGACGATCCTGCCGGTGGAGTCGGAGGTGTTCTCCGTGGCACCGCCGCGCGACGGCTCGGCCGCGGTGCTCGGCGAGCTCATCGAGGCGCCCGGTGGCGGCGCCTACCCGGAGGGGTACTGGTCCGGCGGGGGGGAGCGCACCGTCGCGCTCATCGACAACGTCCGCGACCAGAACTACTACGACCCGACGAACGAGAACGGGCGCACCTACATCGCCGGGTTCTTCTACTCGCTGTTCAACGACCTCGTCGACCGCAACGTCATGACGATCGACGGGTTCGACTGGCTGCACCGCACCGGCGACAACCCGCCGGACGACTCGCAGGACCCCGACTACCTGGCCTGCGCGGACTACCTGCAGCGCCCCGGTCTGGGAGAACCGGCCGGGCGCACCTACGAGGCGACGTTCGCCCACGAGTACCAGCACCTGCTGGAGCACTACGCCGACCCCGACGAGCTGTCGTGGGTCAACGAGGGTCTGTCGATGTGGGTGGAGGACCTGCTCGGGTTCTCCGACCCCACCCCGGCCCCGAACACCGAGGAGGCCGACAACTACATCGCCACGTTCCTCGGGTTCAACGAGCAGCAGGAGTACGGCGGCCCCGAGCAGTCGATCACGCTGTGGGGCGACCAGGGCGACCCGGAGATCCTCGCCGACTACGGCAGCGCCTACGCGTTCATGATCTACCTGCACGACCGCTTCGGCGGTGACGAGTTCATGACCGCCCTGCACAACGAGCCCGAGGGCGGCCTGGCCGGCCTGGACGCCGTGCTGCGCCGGTCCGGGCACGACGTGCGCTCGCAGGACGTCCTGCACGACTTCCTCGCCTCGATGGCCGTGGACGCCGCGCTCGACGCCGGCGCGAAGGTCAAGCGCGGGGACGCCGGGGCCCTGCAGACCGAAGGGCTGACCGCCCGGGTGAACTGGGACTCGCCGCAGTCCTACGACTCCCCGGGTGCGCCGGTGAACGGCGCCGACTTCGTGCGGCTGCGCGACGCCGCCGGGTACGTCGACCGCGGGCTGGTCACGTTCAAGGGCTCGAACACCTACCCCACCACCCCGGTGGAGTGGGAGCAGGACGGCGACGAGCTGTACTCCGGCAGCGGGAACGGTTTCGACCGCGGCATCGTGCGCGAGTTCGCGATCCCCGCGCAGGACCCGACGATCGGCGTGGACCTGCAGGTGGACGCCGAGGCCGGCTGGGACTTCGCGGTCGTGCAGGTGTGGGACGAGGCCGCCGGCGGCTGGGTGTCGCTGTCCAGCGAGGCCACGACCACCGAGGCCGACCCCGGCGCCGACCCGCGCATCACCGCTCAGCTGCCCGGCCTGACCGGCGAGGTCTCCGGCACGCAGACCTTCGACGCCTCCGCCTACGCCGGGCAGACCGTCGACGTGGCGATCCGCTACCTCACCGACGGCGGCGTGGCCGAGCCGGGCGTGCGGGTCCAGGGCGTCTCGGTCGGTGGGCAGCCGGTCGCCGGCGCCACCGACCTGTCCACCTGGAGCTCGCTGAGCGAGGCGCACCCCACCGAGGTCGCCGGCTGGACCGTGCAGGTGGTGGGCACCTCCGGGAAGAGGGTCTCCGTCGTGGAGCTGCCCGTCGTGCGCACCCCGTGGGGCTTCACCACGGTGACCAGCGTCAAGCACGCGCTCGGGTTCACCCCGGAGGTGGCCGCCGTCCTGGTCACCGCCGACGACCCGACCGGGACCAGGACCGCCTACCCCGCGTACGAGCTGTGCGTGAACGGCGTGCTGCAGCCGGGCGGCGGGACCGCCTGAGCGTCCCGACCGCCCACGGCGCCGGGGGGGCCGGGCGGGGGGGGGGGGGGGCGGGGGGGCGGGCGCCGGGGGGGGGGAGGGGGGGG
>NZ_JBKBCT010000135.1:0-2265 GCF_050871525.1 Kineococcus auxinigenes
TCCGCCAGAACTCCCACAGCTGGTTCGTCTCGGGCGAGTAGATCGTCAGCTGCGCGTCGGTCCCGGTGGCCGGTACCGCGTCCGCCGGCACCGGCACCTGGGTGAACTGCCCACCGGGCCCCAGCAGCCCGGGCGGAACAGTGGTGCGGTTCTGGCAGTTGCTCCACTGCACGTCCACGCGCGGCTGCGAGGCCGGCACGGTGTAGATGCTGGTGTTGTACTGGTTCACGTTGAACGCCGCCACGCCGTTGTAGGAGCCGGCCACCTCCTGAGCGAGGCGCGACACCATGGGAGCGGAGTTGGCGGCCTGGGGCGCTGTGCTGATGTCCTGCTTCCACACGCTGCTCGCCCCGAAGATCCCCTCGAGCGGCTCGAACGCGGACGGGGCCGTGACAGCAGCACCTCCGGCGACGGCGGCGGCGACGTGAGGCTTGATGAGCACGGCTGCCACGATGGCCTTGTCCTTCAGCGCACTGAACGCCATATCCACCTTGCCGTCGGTGACGGTCGTGGTGAACGTGCGATCCGCCGCGAGACCCAGGCCACCGGCGGAGAAGAAGGGGTCGAAGGAGCGCAGCACCTTCGAGCCCTCCAGCGAGACGTCGAAGACTCGCTTGCCGATGGAGGTCCAGTAGTTCTCAGCCGTCTTGAGGGTCACGTCGTACTGACCGTTGGGCACCGGGATCGAATAGCTCTGCACCCCCACCCGGAAGTCGGCGTACAGCGCCTCGTCGGCGGTTCCGGTCTTCGCAGCCCGGGTGGAGACCGACCCTCCGGTCGCGTAGGCGTCCGCGGAGTACGTCGTCCCGGAGACCGTGACCGCCGCACCACCGGCATTGATCGAGGCTCCGACCTCGGTGATGTGCGGCCTGATGACCAGCCCCGCCACGATGGCCTTGTCCTTCAGCGCACTGAACGCCATATCCACCTTGCCGTCGGTGACGGTCGTGGTGAACGTGCGATCCGCCGCGAGACCGAAACCGCCTGCGGCGGAGAACGGGTCGAAGGAGCTGAGCACCTTCGAGCCCTCCAGCGAGACGTCGAAGACTCGCTTGCCGGTGGAGGTCCAGTAGTTCTCAGCCGTCTTGAGGGTCACGTCGTACTGACCGTTGGGCACCGGGATCGAATAGCTCTGCACCCCCACCCGGAAGTCGGCGTACAGCGCCTCGTCGGCGGTTCCGGTCTTCGCAGCCCGGGTGGAGACCGACCCTCCGGTCGCGTAGGCGTCCGCGGAGTACGTCGTCCCGGAGACCGTGACCGCCGCACCACCGGCGTTGAGCGCTACGACCGGTGGTTGCGTGGACCCGGTGGGGGTCGCCGCGGCACTGAACGCCGTGGCGGTGATCACGCCGACCACGCTGCAGGCAGCGATCGCGGCTCGAACGGTGGCGGGACGCCTGTGCATCGATGGCTCCAGAAAGGTTTCGGCGGGTTCCTGCTCTGGAGCAGGCATCGGCTGGTCCCCCGCCGCCCCTTTCGCGTTCCAAACCGATCCCGCTCGGCTTCAACCCTTACGGCGCAGGGCTCAGCCCTCCCGGATCGACGAGGCGTGAAGACCGGTCACGCGCGCTGCTCCACCGTCACCCGTTCAGCAGGCACGCGGTGACGGTGACCGTCGGTGAGGATCTGGACCGAAAGAGGAGGGAACGTGCGGGCGCCTACTCCACGTGACCGTGCGGCCGTGCGCACGGGGCCACCCGCGGCAGCGGCGGACGCTCACGGAGCTCGTCGACAGCATCGACCCGGACATCCGGATGCCCGTAGAGTTCCCGGTGGGGGCTGCTCGTCACGCCCACCCGCCCACCGACGCGCGTGATCGCACGACTCCGCACGAGCCAGGAGGAACGCCGGTGCTGATGACACGGGAAGCCGAGAGGGGGCGTCGCCGGACGCTCGCCCGCTCGGGCGTGCTGGTGGTAGCGCTGGTCCTCGCACTGGCCATCGGCGTCGTCGCTCTCCGGTTGCTCGGACCCGAGCGCCCCCCGTCGAGCACCTCCCCCCCGGAGGCCGTGGCCCCCGAGGCCGTCGAGCCGATCTTCGGCCCCCGCAGCGTCTGGCTCCAGGACATCAGCACCGCTCCGCTGGCCGAGGACTCAGCGGTGACCGTGCGCGAGCTCACCGAGCAGGTGGCCGGCTCCTACAACGGCGTGGCGGCGTTCAACGTGAACCAGTACAACACCAGCATCTACACCGTGCCGGCCTCGCAGCCGCGCGTGGACGTGCAGTGGAGCAACTGCCAGAACCGCAGCTACACCCCCAAGGGAC